>JBPCRR010000212.1:0-4463 GCA_050996645.1 Acidimicrobiales bacterium
CTCTACCTCCTCGCCGGCGTCGCGCTGCCTGAGCTCGGAATCGTCGTGGTCGAAGCGCTGAGCGGCGACGATGCGTTGCGGCGGCGGGTGCTCATCCCGGTCCCGGTGGTGGCCCTGCTCGTCGCGCTCGCGTGGGTGGGCTACCCGCTGCACATCCTTCCGGGAGGCCACACGTCCGCGACGACCGGGAAGTACAGCTGGCTCGGCATCTCGAGCCACGACAACTCCTACGTCCCCGGTTGGGTGAGCTGGAACTTCAGCGGATACGAGTCGGCAACGAAGGCCCGCCGTGGCGAGTACTTCGCGCTCGTGGCGAAGATGAGATCGCTCGGCCAAGACCCCTCGCTCGGCTGCGGGCGCGCGATGTGGGAGTACGAGCCCGAGCTCGACCAGATGGGGACCCCGGACGCGTTGATGCTGCTGCCGTACTGGACCAAGGGCTGCATCGGGTCGATGGAAGGCCTCTATTACGAGTCTTCCGCCACCACCCCCTACCACTTCCTCAACGCCGCTGAGCTGTCGGCCCACCCGTCGAACCCGGTGCGTGGCCTTACCTACCCGAGCGCGCCGAACGTGAACGAGGGGGTCAAGCACCTCCAGATGCTCGGCGTGAAGTACTTCATGGCGATCAGCCCGGCGGTGCAGACCCAGGCGGACGGGGACCCAGACCTCCAGCTCGTGGGCAGTGTGGGTCCCTACCCGGTGAGCTATACGACGGGGTCGACGTCGAGCGTCGAGCAGCGAACGTGGAAGATCTACCAGGTGGCCGAGTCGTCGCTCGTGACCCCGCTGCTCAACCAGCCGGTGGTGATGAAAGGGGTGTCTCGCGACGCGAGCGCCTGGCTCCAAGCCTCGGAGTCGTGGTACCTCGACCCCAACCGCTGGGATGTGGAGGAGTCCGCAACGGGCCCTCCCTCTTGGGCACGCGTCACAGCCACCGAAACCAATCCTCCCCGCAGCCCCCTCGCTCCGGTGCAGGTCTCGGCGATCAAGGCCAGCGACGACTCGATCTCGTTCGACGTGGACCAGACCGGCCAGCCGGTGCTGGTGAAGGCATCCTACTTTCCCAACTGGCACGCCAGCGGTGCGCAGGCGGTGTACCGCGTCGCGCCGAACCTGATGGTGGTCGTGCCGACGGCTAACCACGTGAGCTTGCACTACGGCTACACCCAAGTCGACTGGCTCGGCTTCTTGTTGACCCTCCTTGGGCTCGCCGGGCTCGTTGTTCTGGCGCTCCGTCACCCGGTGGCGTACCCGACGCCGCGCCACCTCCTCCGGCAACGGCTCGGCTCCGACGAGGCGGTCACGCGTGGACTTGTCGAGCCCTATGAGCGCCTCGGCGAGGAGCTCGCGGAGGCCCACCCCGCCGGCTGGCGCTCCGCGCCCGAGGACCTCGACGTCTGGCTCGGCCATCCCGGTGGCCTGGAACTGGCCCGCTACTACGCCACCGGCTGGTCCGCTGCGGCGACCGGCGACCTCGCCACCACCTCGACTGATCCTCCTGGCCCGCGGGGTGCTGATCGGAGGTCACGCGGGCTCTAAGGTGCTGCGGGCATGGCTGACACAGATGCGGTCTTCAAGGCCTACGACATCCGCGGGACGGTGCCCGAGCAGCTCGACGCTCAGCTCGCGCGGGCGATCGGCGTCTCCTTCGCCTCCTTCGCCGGCGCGCCAAGGCTCCTGGTGGCCCGCGACATGCGACCTTCGGGCGTGGAGCTGGCCGCCTCGTTCGCCGCCGGCGTCACCTCCGTGGGTGTTGACGTCGTCGATCTCGGACTCTGCTCGACCGACGAGATGTACTTCGCGTCTGGATGGCTCGACTCGCCCGGGGCGATGTTCACCGCTTCGCACAACCCGGCTCAATACAACGGGATCAAGCTCTGCCTGGCCGGCGCCCGGCCGGTCGGAGCCGACACCGGCCTGGCAACCATCAAGGAGGCGATCAAAGGAGCTGGCATCGCCGCCAACCGAGGGTCCTCCGGCGGCGACGGCCGCGAGCCCGGTCAGGTCAGTCGTCGCGACGTTCTCGCTGACTACGCAGCCAAGGTCAGGTCATTCGTCGACCCGGCTGTGCTGCGGCCCCTCAAGGTGATCGCCGACACGGCCAATGGCATGGGCGGCTTGGTGGTCCCCGCCGTGTTTGCAGACCTGCCCTTCGAGCTCGAGATCCTCTTTGGCGAGCTCGACGGCTCGTTTCCCAATCACCCGGCCGATCCGATCCAGTCGGAGAACCTCGTCGATCTTCAAAGGAGGATCGTGGCGACCGGGGCCGACGTGGGTCTCGCCTTCGACGGCGACGCCGACCGCTGCTTCCTCGTCGACGACCGCGGTCAGCCCGTGGCCGGCTCGACCACCACAGCTATCGTGGCCAAGGCCATGCTCGCCAAGCATCCGGGCTCGACCATCCTCTACAACCTGATCTGCTCGAAGGCGGTCCCGGAGGTGATCCGTGAGCTGGGCGGCAACCCGGTCCGCACCCGCGTCGGCCATTCCTACATCAAGGCCGTCATGGCCGAGACAGAGGCCGTCTTTGGCGGCGAGCACTCCGGCCATTACTACTTCCGCGACAACTACCGCGCCGACTCGGGATCGATAGCCGCCCTGCTCGTGCTCGAAATGCTCTCCGTCGAGTCACGCCCACTGTCTGAGCTGCGCAAGGATTTCGAGCGCTACGGCGATTCGGGCGAGATCAACACGGAGGTGGCCCATCCGCTGGCGGTGATCGAAGGCGTCGCCACCGCGTTCGGTCCTCAGTCCTGGCCCGGCGCGACCCTCGACCGCACCGACGGGCTGACCGTCGACTGCGGCGATTGGTGGTTCAACCTAAGGCCTTCCAACACCGAGCCGCTCCTTCGGCTGAACCTCGAAGCAGCCACCGACGAGGATTGCAAGTCCCGCACCGAACAAGTCGTGTCGCTAATAAAGGAGCTCGCCTGAGATGGTCCTCGACCCCAAGCTGCTGGAGATACTCGCGTGCCCGCAGGATCACGGCCCCCTGCTGTACTTCGCCGACGAGGAGTGCCTCTACAACCCTCGGCTGAAGCGGCGGTACGCGATCACCGACGACATCCCGATCATGCTGATCGACGAGGCCGAGACCGTCGACGAGGCCGAGCACGCCAGGCTGCTCCGCAAGGCCGAGGCCGAGGGCATTCCGCCCACCTTCGAAGACGGCCCCGCCGCGACGCTGTGACGGTTCTCGACACCGTCGGGATGTTCGGTCTCGCCGAGGAGTTTCCCGAGCAGGTCGAAGCCGCCGCAAAGGCTGCGGGGGAGCTCGATGGGCTTCCGTCTGCGGCCGAGATATCGTCGGTGGTCGTCCTCGGGATGGGAGGCAGCGGCATGGCTGGCGAGGTGGTGCTGGCCACCGCGGCGCCCTTCATGGGAGTGCCGGTTGTCATCTCGAAGTCCTACGAGTGCCCGGCATTTGTCGGCGAGGATACCCTGGTGTTCGCGATCTCGGCTTCAGGCAACACCGAAGAGACGATCCAGGCGGCCTCCGAAGCGGCTGTCGCCGGCGCCCGGATGGTGGTGGTCACCGCAGGAGGCGAGCTCGCCCGCCTGGGCGCCGCATGGGGCGCCGCGCTGGTCGCGGTGCCACCCGAGATCCCCCAGCCGAGGGCCGCACTTGGAGCCATGGCCGTGCCGCCGCTGGTTGCGCTCGAGTCCGTCGGGCTGTTCCCCGGCGCCGGCCAATGGATCCAGCTGGCGGTAGACCAGCTGAAGCGGCGTCGCGATGCCCTGGTGGGCGCGGGCAGCTCCGGAGCGGCCGCCAAGGTGGCGGAGCGCATCGGGCGCACCATCCCGCTCATCCACGGCGGGGGCGCCGTGGGAGCTACGGCGGCGCAGCGGTGGAAGACCCAAGTCAACGAGAACGCGAAGGCGCCGGCGTTTTGGAGCTCGCAACCCGAGCTGTGCCACAATGAGGTGTGCGGCTGGGGCCAGCACGGGGACGTCACCAGGCAGGTCATCACCGCCGTGGCGCTGCGCCACGACGCCGAACACCCGCAGGTGAGCCGCCGCTTCGAGCTGGTCGGCGAGCTGCTGCGCGAGGTGGTCTCAGACGTGATCGAGGTCCGTGCCGAGGGTGAAGGCGACCTGGCGCAGCTGCTCGACCTGATCTACTTCGGCGACCACGTGTCTTTGTGGATGGCGGCGGCCGCCGGCGTGGACCCTGGTCCGGTGCCGGTCTTGGTCGACTTGAAGCGGCAACTGTCCGGCGAGGCCTAATAGGGCGCCCTCGGCTACGATTGGGACCGGGCCCCAGCGGGTCTGTGGTTGAAAGTCGATGCCAGCCGCAGGCGAAACGACCCACGTAAGGCAACCCCTGGTTGCCGAGCATGGTGCGGCTTAGAAGTCAGTCCTGCCTCCCGCCATGGCCGTTGGGGCAGTGGGGGAGAGATGGTGCGATGCGGGGCAAACGGTGACGTGGGCGCAAGCCGCCAGCACCGGCCCATGGAGCA
>JBPCRR010000285.1:0-3437 GCA_050996645.1 Acidimicrobiales bacterium
GGCCGAAGTAGGCGTCTTCGGAGGCCACGATCACATCGGCGTTGCCGAACAGGCCGATCCCGCCGCCCAGGCAGAAGCCGTGCACAGCCGCGATGACTGGGACCGCGCAGTCATAAACAGCGGAGAAGGCGGCCGCGCAGCCGCGGTTGGCGCCGAGAAGGGCGTCGAAGCCCTCGGTGGCTTGCATCTCCTTGATATCGACGCCGGCATTGAACCCCCGGCCCTCGGCACTCAGTACCAGGACTCGCACAGCCGGGTCTCGGCCGGCAGAGGCGACGGCGTCGGCGAGGGAGTGCCACTCGGCGACTGTCAAGGCATTGACGGGGGGGCAGGCCATGACGACCTCGGCGACCCCACCGTCGGAGACACTGTGGAGGATGGGCATGAGAACCGCTTTCTAGACCGGAGCGGCCCGCTCGGAGAACTCGAGGATGACCCACACCCCGCGGCTGATGCGGTCGTAAGCGTCGGCCATGGAGTGTTGCCCAACGGCCCACTGCCTCAGTTGGAGGTCGAACACCGAGCTTGCTACTCGGATCACGTCGGTCACCACGTCGGGTGAGAGGCCGACTAGGGCTTCGGCGAAGACCTCGCTGTTGGCGGCGTTGTTGCGGGCGAATATCTCTCTTGTGAAAGGGTCTTCGGAGGCTTCGAGTGCCATGACCACCTTGGCCAGTTGCGGCCATTTCTGGAACGCCCGCATCGAGCGGTGAAGGACATCAACCAACCGGGACGCATTGGTCTCGCCGCGCAACGGTCGGCGCTCCACGCTGATGCGAAGTTCGGTGGACCAGGTCACCAAGACCTCGGCGAAGAGGTGGTCCTTGGACTGGAAGTACCTGTAGACGGTTCCGAGCGCCACATCGCCTTGAGCCGCGACGTCCTTCATCTGTATCTGGCGGTGGTCCTGGGTGCGGAGCAACTCGAGGCCCGCTTGTATGATGCGGCCTCGGCGATCCCTCTGCGCGTCGGTAAGGGAGTGAGGCAGCGGTGGGGCGGACAGCCGGGTCGCAGACCGTTGGGGCAAGTGCGGTCCTCTGCTCGAAATTGACAATAATGGAAGCTGATTCTAGTCTAGCCGTGATGCCGATGCCCCAGGGGCTGCCGATCATCGACACGTTCATCGGCTTCCCGTTCGACGACTTCGGCGCCACCTACGACTTCATCCGCCGCCAGACCAAGGACGCAGAGTCGCGCGAGGAGATGCGCTTTCCCGCCGAGTACATGTTCAAAGACGTGCCGGAGGGCCACGACGGGAGCGGGGACCCGGTGGCGGTGACGTTGGAACAGATGGACCGCTTCGGGATCGTCAAGGGCGTGGTCGGCACCAGCCGCGACGTTGCGGCGAGGGCCCTGCAGGATCACCCGGACCGCTTCGTGGGTCAGTGCCACGTCGATCCCAACGACGGCGTGAAGGCGCTTCGCCAGATCGTGGCTGACGTGGAGCGTTTCGATGTTCGCGCCGTCTCGGTCTTCCCAGCCGGCACCTTTCCCCAGGTCCCGATCAACGACAAGAAGATGTACCCGATCTACGCCAAGTGCGTGGAGCTCGGCCTGTCGGTGTGGGTCAACGCCGGCATACCCGGTCCGCGGTTGAAGGGGTTGTGCCAGCACGTCGAGCTCATAGACGAGGTCATGTACGACTTCCCCGACCTGGTGTTCGTGACCCTCCACGGCTGCGAGCCGTGGGAGGACCTTGCCGTCAAGCTGATGCTCAAGTGGCCTGGGCTGCACTACGCGACGTCGGCCTTTGCGCCGAAGTACTACCCGAAGGCCGTCGTGGACTACGCCAACACCCGCGGTGCCGACAAGGTCATCTATGCGGGCTACTACCCGATGGGCCTTTCGCTGGAACGGATCATGGCCGAGATGCCATCGGTGCCCTTTCGCGACCACGTGTGGCGGAAGTTCCTGCACGACAACGCGGCCCGGGTGTTGCGCCTCGACCCGACGTGAAGACCGCCTCCTGGCGTGAGGACGAGGATCTGCCGCCTGAGGCGCGGGCGGCGCTGACAGGTCCGGGGGCACCGTTCGAGATGGTCACCGACAACGTCCTCGGTGTCGCGATGCGAGTGTTCGCGTCCCGCCCGCGCTTCGCGGCGCAGATGCTCGTCGACGGCGCAGCTCTCCACGGCGACCGTCCCTTCCTGATCTTCGATGATCGGACGCTGACGTTTTGCTCCATCCTCGAGCCTGTGGCCGCGGTGGCCGCCTCGTTGGCAGAGCGCTTCGGGATCGGGCGCGGCGAGCGGGTGGCCATCGCCTCGGCCAACAGCGCGGCCCATGCGGTCACGGCCTGGGCGCTGGTCTCACTCGGCGTCACGGTCGTCGAGCTCAACGCGTGGTGGACAGGCCCTGAGCTTCTCGACGGCGTGGCGCTCACGAAGCCGACGGTGGTGCTGGCGGATGACAAGCGCCTGGCGAGGCTGCGTTCCACGGGCTCGGAGGCCACGCCGGCGGTCAGCCTCGAGGATGGCTTTGCCTCGTGGGAGGAGGATGGGCGCGGTGCGCCCATGCCCCAGTCCGGCGTCGGCGAGGACGAACCGTTGGCGATCATGTTCACCAGCGGCACGACCGGGCGGGCGAAGGGCGCCGTGCTGTCCCATCGCAACCACGTACACATGGTGATGCAGGCCGCCCTGCAGGGGGCGATCGGCTCCCTTGGTCAGTCCCGAGCCCCCGAGGCCGCCCTCTCCCGCTCCTGCACGGTCGCGGTCTCGCCGATGTTCCATGTCTCGGGGTTCTCGGTCCAACTGATCGGGGGCCCGTTCCTCGGAGCCACCTTCGTGTACCCGCCGCCAGGGCGGTGGGATCCCGATGTCCACCTGGCTCTCAGCGCGAATCACCGCGCCGCCGCCTGGTCGCTGGTGCCGGCCCAGCTGTGGCGCCTCCTCGAGCACCCGCGCCTCGGTGACTATGACCTTTCGGCGCTTCGCCGGGTTTCCGGCGGGGGAGCCACGTTCGACCCTGAGCTGTGGCGACAGGTCGGCATACGGCTGCCGCAGGTCACCCGCATGGCCACCGGCTACGGCATGACCGAGACCTGCGGCGCGGGCACCCATCACGACGGCGAGGTCGCTCGGGAGCACCCCGAAGCGGTCGGCCGGCCGGTCGCCGGCATGGAGATACAGGTACGCGATCCCTCCGGCGCGTCGCTCGAGGAAGGCACGGCGGGGGTCATCCACGTGCGGGGGCCGTGCGGCTTCCTCGGCTATTGGGAAGACCCAGCTGCCACATCCGCCGCGCTCGATGAAGATCGGTGGTACCGCACCGGGGAGCTCGGTCACCTGGAGGACGGAATCTTGTACCTCGACGGGCGCGGCAGCGACCTGATCGTGCGGGGTGGCGAGAACGTGTACGCCATCGAGGTCGAAAACAGGCTGTTGGAGCACCCGGATGTCCTCGAAGCCGCTGTGGTCGGCCGACCCCACCGGATC
>JBPCRR010000290.1:0-5556 GCA_050996645.1 Acidimicrobiales bacterium
TCTGCAGCGATGACGAGCAGTAGCGGTTCACGGTCACCCCCGGAGCATCGGGAAGCCCGGCCAACAGCGCTGCGACCCTGGCAACGTTGTAACCCGCCTCCCCGGCGGGTTGCCCGCATCCCACCAGCACGTCCTCGACATCGGCGGCGCCGATCTGGGGGACCTTCGCCAGCGCGGCGGCGATCATCTGCGCCGCCATCTCATCGGGACGCATGGTCGTGAGCGACCCCTTGAACGCGCGGCCGATGGGGCTGCGGGCTGTTGCGACTATCACTGCCTCGGGCATCTCTGCTGGCTCCTGTCTCGGTCTGACGCGACGCTCGCAATCACGGCGCTACGGGTGCGGGCGCCCAGTTCTAGCCGAGATCCGAGCGGAGGACCGCTCCGGCCGGGGTCCGAAGTACGCTTCGGCCGATGCCCAACGCGATGCCCAACGCGATGTCCAACGCGATGTCCAAAGCGATGCCCAACGCGATGCCCGACCTGATGCCGGAGCTGACGTACTCGCCGGTGCTCGGGGACCCCACCCTCGACGGCGACCACGAGCGAATGGCGCATATCGTGCTGGAGGGGGTCAAGACCGACGCGGGCGAGTTCGTGTCCGCCGGACCGTCGGTTGTGGAGGGCATGGTCAACCAGACCGCCGTCAAGGCGCTTTGCGGCAAGATCTGGGTTCCCGGGCGGGACCCGAAGAAGTACCCCCTTTGCCCGACCTGCAAGGACATCGCAGAGTCCATGGGCTGGAGGCTCCCCGCCACCTGAGCGGCCGCCGACTGACTGGAGCCTGGTCGCCAGCCGAGCGGCCGGTACCACCCGGGCCGATCAGCCCCTCAGCGCCACGGGCACCGGGAACCCACAGCCTTGTTCCAGCAGCCGGCGGTAGGCCATGACCCGGGCGGGGCGGCTGAAGCCGAGTGCGCCGACCAGCCGCCCGTCGCGCCCATAGGTTGCAACGAACCTCCCGTCGTCGACCGACCCCTCGACCACCTCGACCTCATCCGTCGGGTCGACCATGCCCACGAACTGGATCTTCGTCGAGTACTGGTCGGACCAGAAGTAGGGAACCGGCGAGAACGCCGGCGCCTCCTCCCCCTCGATCAGGGTCACCGCCGCCGCCTCGCCCTGCTCCGCGGCATTGGTCCAGTGTTCCACCCTGACCGGCCGCCCATAGCCGTGGTGCAGCCAACGGGCGACGTCGCCGGCCGCGACCACGTCGGGTTGAGCCTGACCGCCGACCAGCACGCGCAGAGACTCGTCGCACACGACGCCGTCGTCGAGGTCGACCCCCGAGCCCTCTAGCCAGCCGGTCGTGGGAGCCACCCCTACGCCCACCACCACCACGTCGGCGGGAATCACCTCGCCGCCCTCTAGCTCGACGCCCTCGACACGCCCCGACCCGGCCAGCCCTGCAACCGAGGCTCCGGTGCGAAGCTCCACGCCTTGGTCGCGGTGGAGTCGGGCGCACACCGCTCCCATCTCGTGGCCGATGGCGCGCGCCAGGGGCACGTCGAGGTACTCGACCACTGTCACTTCGAGGCCGCGCTGGCGGCAGCTCGCGGCGACCTCGAGGCCGATGAACCCGCCGCCGACGATCGTCACCCGCGGGCCGCTCTCGAGCTCGTCGCGTAGGGCCATCGCGTCATCGAGGGTCCGCAGCTGGTGGACCCCGTCTTGTGGCCCGATCCCGGGAAGCCACGTCGGCTGCGCGCCGGTGGCGATCACCAACGCGTCGAAGGCCACGTCGCCGCCACCCGTGAGGGTCACGCGCCGGTGATCGAGGTCGAGCCCACTGGCGGCGGTGCCGCGCATCCAGGACAGGTCCAAGTCGTCGCCGACGGGCAGCTCGGTCGCCGAGGGGTCGAGCTGGCCGGTCAGCACCCGCTTGGACAAAGGCGGGCGGTCGTATGGCGGGTGTGGCTCCGCGCCAACGATCGTGATCGGCCCCGAGTGACCCCGCCGGCGCAACGACTCCGCTGCGCGCAATCCGGCCAGCGAGCCGCCGACGACCACCACCGCCGCTCTGTCGGCCAGCTTCGCCATCCAGGTCAACCTAATGCCGCGCTGGCGGGGACGATCCTCAGGTGTCGGCGCCCACCGGGTCGAGCGCCTGGGTGAGGGTGTTCCAGCTGAGCGTGGCGCACTTGATTCGGACCGGGAACTTGACGACGCCCTGAAGGGCTTCGAGGTCACCGAGGGGGACCTCCGATGCGGCCGTCTGCTCCTCGTCGGGGGCGCCGTCGAGACGATGCTCGTGAATCGACATCATGGCCTTGAACGTGCGGATGATGTTGCGCACCTCCTCCAACGTCTTGCCCTTGACCGCCGTCGACATCATCGATGCCGAGGACTGGCTGATCGAGCAGCCCTGGCCGGTGAGCTTCAGGTCGGCCACCTTGCCATCGTCGACGAGCACGTACAAGGTGATCTCGTCACCGCAGAGGGGGTTGAAGCCGGTTTCGCTCCGGGCCGGCGGGACCGGAAGCTCGCCGCGGTTGCGGGGGTTGCGGTAGTGGTCGAGGATGATCTCTCTGTAGAGGTCTTCAAGGCCGGGCATCGGGATTCTTTCGGCTAGAGGGCTTAGGCGAACAGGCGGCCGGCGTCGGCCAGGGCATTGGCTAGGGCGTCCACGTCGGCCTCGTCGTTGTAGATCGAAAACGAGGCCCGCGCGGTGGCGCCGACGCCCAGCCGGCGCATCAACGGCTTGGCGCAGTGGTGGCCTGCGCGGATGCAGACCCCCGTCTGATCGAGGACTTGGGAGAGGTCGTGGGGGTGGATGTCGCGGTAGGCGAAGGACACCACGCCGCCTCGCTGATCGGCGTTGGGCGGCCCGTGAAGCACGAACTCCGCACCAAAGCGGCTGGTGAGGGCCTCCAGCGCATAAGCGGTGAGCGAGCGCTCGTGGGCGCGCACCTGGTCCATCCCGATGGACTGGAGGTAGTCGACCGCAGCCCCGAGGCCGATCGCCTCGGCGATCGGCGGTGTCCCGGCCTCGAACTTCCATGGCACGTCGTTGGTCGAGAACCCGTCGAGGCGCACGTCTCGGATCATCTCGCCGCCGCCGAGGAAGGGGGGCATCGCGTCGAGCAGTTCGGAGCGCGCCCAGAGGCAGCCGATGCCGGTTGGCCCGATCATCTTGTGGCCGGTGAAGCCGTAGAAGTCCGCACCGAGGGCGGTGACATCGGTGGGCATGTGCGGGGTGTACTGCGCACCGTCGACCAGCACCAGCGCACCGGCGGCGTGGGCGGCGTCGGCCAACTGCCGCACTGGGGTGAGGGTGCCGAGGACGTTGGAAGCGGCGCTAAAGCCCAGCAACTTGGCCCCTTCGAGGGTGCGTTCCAGGCCCGACAGGTCGAGCAGCCCGTCGTCGGTGATCGGAAGGAACCGCAGCTCAATCCCGCGCTCGGAGGCGAGCTGGAGCCACGGAACCAGGTTGGCGTGGTGCTCCATCTCGGTCAGCACGACCACGTCGCCGGCGGCCAGGTTCGCCCGGCCCCACGAGTAGGCGACCAGGTTGATCGCCTCGGTCACGTTCTTCGTGAAGACCACCTGGGCTGCGCCGGCGCCGATGAAGGTCGCGACCTTGCCACGGGCTTCCTCATACAGGCGGGTGGCCTCCTCGGCGATGGTGTACACGCCCCTGTGCACGTTCGCGTGGGTGGTCTCGTAGTAGTGGGTCATGGCTTCGAGCACCGCCGTCGGCTTCTGGGACGACGAGGCGGAGTCGAGGTAGACGAGGCGGTGCCCGTGGACCTCGATGTCGAGGATCGGGAAGTCCTTCTTGATGCGGGCCACGTCGAGACGCCCGCCGGTCGCGACACCGGGCCCTAGCGCCATGATTCCCCTAGCGCCATGACTCATAGCCCTCCTTCTCGAGGCGTTCGGCCAGTTCGGGGCCTCCGCTGGCTGCTATGCGGCCGTCGATGAGCAGGTGCACAGCGTCGGGCCGGAGCCGCTCGAGGATGCGCTGGTAGTGGGTGACGATGAGCACGCCGAGCTCGGGGCGCGACCCGCGGACCAGCTCCACGCCGCGGGACACGGCGTCGAGCGCGTCGATGTCGAGGCCGGAGTCGGTCTCGTCTAGGACCGCCAGGTCGGGTTCGAGGATGGCCATCTGGAGGATCTCGTTGCGCTTCTTCTCTCCTCCGGAGAACCCCTCGTTGACGAATCGGTCGCCGAAGGACGGGTCCATGCCGAGCTTGGCCATCCACTCCATGATCGACAGGCGCAGCTCGAGGACGGAGAGGTCCATGCCTTTGCGGGCAGAGAGGGCCTGGCGAAGGAACTGGACCACCGGGACGCCGGGCACCTCCTCCGGGTACTGGAAGGCCAGGAACAGTCCCGCCTTGCCCCGGACCTCGGTGGGCCAGTCGGTGATGTCCTCGCCCTTGAAACGGATCCGCCCGGCGATGACCTGGTAGGCGGGGTTGCCCAAGAGGGCATTGGCGAGGGTGGACTTGCCCGACCCGTTGGGCCCCATCAGGGCGTGGACCTCCCCCTGGCCGACGGTCAGGTCGACGCCGCGGAGGATCTCGGTGCCATCGACGGCCACACGAAGGCCGTCGATCTCCAACAGGGCGGGGGTCACAGGCCCCAGTCTATTACCACTACCGAGGTAGGGAAAATAGCTATCGCGACTCCGGGTCGGCTTGTCATCGTCCCATTTGGCGCGCCGCTAGCGTTGCCCGGGATGGGTGACCAGTGGACATCCCAGGCAAGCGCCTCGCTCGGCGGGGGGCCGACCACTGCTCGGGTCACCCTCGTCGAAGGGTCCGCGTTCGCTGTGTGCGCGCCCAACGGCGACATCTCGCCGCTTTCAGCGGAGGGCTTCTTCTTCCGCGACAGCAGGTTCTTGTCGCGTTGGTCCCTGGAGGTCAACGGCCAGGTGCCAGAGCACCTCGCCACCGCCACACCGGAGCCGTTCTCGGCCATCTTCGTGGCGCGCACCCACCCCCGGCCCGGCCGCGCCGACTCGAACCTGATGGTCGTGAGGCACCGCTATGTGGGCCGCGGCATGCGCGAGGACCTCGAAGTGCGCAACTTCAGCCAGGAGCCCGCGTACTGCGCGATGACCCTGTCGTATGGCGCCGACTTCTCGGACCTGTTCGAAGTGAAGGCGGCCCGGGCCACAGGTGTGGGGGAGCTCGAGGCCGAGCACGTCGGCGGCGACCTGGTGTGGCGCCATCGCCATGGTTCGCATCGCCGCAGCCTGCGCATCGCGCTGTCGCAGCCGGCGGTTCTCGACTCCAACATCGCCCGTTTCGAGGTGATCGTCGCGCCAAAGGGCCGCTGGTCGCTGTGCCAGCAGTTCGTGTGCACCATCGACGACGAGGAGATCGAACCCCGGTGGCTCTGTGGGCAGCCGGTGAGCCGCGCGAAGCCCGCAGAGCGCATGGCGGCGTGGCGGCGGGCGGTGCCGGTGATCGACACCGACCACGAGGGACTGCGCGCGGTGGTCGCGGTCAGCGCGGAGGACCTCGGGTCTCTGCGGATATTCGATCCAGACTTCCCCGAGCGCGCGGTCGTCGCGGCGGGGGCGCCGTGGTTCATGACCCTGTT
>JBPCRR010000348.1:0-10226 GCA_050996645.1 Acidimicrobiales bacterium
TGCAGCCGAGCCGGCCGGAGCCCTCTTGCCCGGAACCCCCTTGGCCGGAGCCCTCTTGGCCGGAGCCCTCTTGGCCGGATCCCTCTTGGCCGGAGCCCTCTCGGCCGGAGCCCTCTTGGCCGGAGCCCTCTTGGCCGGAGCCCTCTTGGCCGGAGCCTTCTTGGCCGGCGCCTTCTTGGCCGGCGCCTTCTTGGCCGGCGCCTTCTTCGCTGGCGCCTTCTTGGGGCGCCGGCCCGACACCCGCCGCGCCAGGTCCTCCAGGTCGGTCTTGGTGGCCACGCCGAGCTGGCGCAGCTGAGTCGCGATCTCGGTCCTCACCACCTCGACGAGCTGGTCGGTGCTACGCCGCCCACCCTCGAGGAGCCCTCCCACGGTCTGCTGCGCCTGCTTCTGGGTGGCACCGGTCACCGCTGCGAGCTCGCCGAGGAACTCCTCGGCGCGCGCGCGTGCCGACTCGATGAACTCGATGCCGGCCTCATGGTACCTCTTCAAGACGTCGTCACGAGCCATGGCACATACTAGACCTCTGCCAGGAGCCGCTCGACCACCTGGCCCAGGTCGTCGGCCACCAGCTCCGGCGCCGCCTGCACCGGAAGGTCCGATGCCGCGGTCACACCAGTCAGCACCAAGGCGAATGGCGCGCCCACCAAGGTGGCGAACGTTCCGTCGGTGTCGGGGCGGTCTCCCACTACCACCCGGGGAGTCCCGAAGCGGGCCGTGACCAAGGCGGCGATTGCAGGGTTGGGCTTTCCGGCGACCTCTGGGGAGACACCCGTCGCCACCTCGAGGTAGGCAACCAGCGCGCCGGCGCCCGGCACCAAGCCCTCCGGGGTCGGGAACGTGGAATCGGTGTTGGTGGCCACGAACCGTGACCCCGAGCGGATCGCGGTCGCAGCTTCGGCGAGCGCGCCGTAATCCAGCTCGACGCTGCGACCTACCACAACCGCTTCGGGGTGGTCCCCTGCACGCACCATCCGCACTCCGCACTCCTCCAGGGCCTGGAGCAGGCCGGCGCCGCCTACCATCGCCGCCGAGCTCCCGGGGACCAACAGCGATGCTGCAGCCTGCGCCGAGGTCACCAGCTCCGCTGGTCGGGCGGGGATCCCGGCCCGAGCGAGCATCTCCATGTACTCCTCGACGGTGGGACCGGCGTTGTTGGTCAAGAAGGCCACCCGCTCGCCGGCCGAGCGCAGCCTCCCCACGGCGGCCGCCGCGCCCTCGATGGGGCGACCGGCCAACCACACCACCCCGTCGAGGTCGAGGACCCACGTCACGGGTGGAGTTTGTCACGGCACGTGGAAACCCCGGGCACGCCCGCTGCTGTTGCACCCATTGGCGCTCGGGCACGGGACTTGCTACGCAGTGAGGCCGTGCCTCGATTCGAACCCTTCGCTGGCCTGCGCTACTCACTCTCACACATCCGCTCTCTCGAGGACGTGGTTTGCCCCCCCTACGACGTGATCTCAGAGGAGAAGCGCCTAGCCCTGTTGGAGCGCAGCGCGTCCAACGTGGTTCGCCTCGAGCTGCCGGTCGACGACGGCTCCGGGGACCCGTACGAGAGGGCGGCGCTGCTGCTCGACTCCTGGCGCGACGGCGGGATCCTGCGCCGGGACCCCGTGCCGGCCTTCTACGGCTGCCGCATGTCGCACCCCTCCCCCGCGGGCGGGGACCGGGTAACCATCGGGGTCGTCGGCGCGCTCGGACTGGAGCCCCCGGGGGATGGGATCCTTCCCCACGAGCACACCACCCCCAAGGCCAAGTCCGACCGCCTCGACCTCATTCGCGCCACCCGCGCAAACCTGTCTCCGATCTGGGCTCTTACACCGGGCGCGCGCACACCGGGCTCGGGCACACCGGGCGGCGGCTTGGCCGAGCTGTGCGACCCGCCGGCGCACCCGGCGGAGCACGCCCGCGACGACGAGGGAGTCCTCCACGAGCTCTGGCCCATCCTCGACCGGTCGCGCCAGGTTGCGATCTCCGAGCTCGTGGGTGAGGCGCCGGTGCTGATAGCGGACGGTCACCACCGATTCGAGACCGCGTTGGCGTACCGGGAGGAGCAGCGGGCGGCGGGCACGGCAACCGCCGGCGATGACTTCGTGATGGCGTTCGTGGTCGAGCTCGCACCCCAACGTCTGTCGGTGCAGGGCATCCACCGGCTCATAGCAGGGCTGCCGGAGGGGACCGACGTCGTGGGCGCGCTCAGCAGGTACTTCGAACTGAGCCCGACCGAGCGCCCCGACCCGAGCATCGAGACCCGAATGGCGGCGGCCGGCTCGCTGGCGTTGGTCACGTCGTCGGGCACCTGGCTGGCCCGGCCGACGCTCGAGACAGCGGCGGCGGCGCAGCATGACCTCGATTCGAGCCGCCTCGACGTTGCGTTGTCGGCGCTGCCCCAACACGAACTTCGCTACCAGCACGGTTGGGAAAGCGCCGTCGCGGAGCTGGACTCAGGCAGGGCTCAGGCGGTGGTGCTGGTCCGGCCGGCGACCGTCGAGCAGATCGCTGAGATCTCGCGGGGCGGGGAGAGGATGCCGCCGAAGACGACGTTCTTCTGGCCCAAGCCGCGCACCGGGCTGGTGATCCGGGAGCTGCTCGCCTAGGGGGGATCGCCGGCAAGGATGTTCGCAAGCCGGTCGGGGGCCTCGAAGGGGAGCTGGTGGCCCGCACCCCGGATGACTTCGAGGCGGGCTCCGGGGATCGAGGACGCGAGCACCTCGCTGTGGCGGCGCGGGGTCAGCTGGTCCCGGCTTCCGACCACCACCGTCGTCGGCACCGAGATGCGGGCCAGCCCGGCGGTCAGGTCCATCGTGCCCATGGCCGTGAAGAACTCGCCTCGCGTGAGCGCCGGCGTGCCCACGTACATCTCCTGGGTGGCGGCCAGGTGGGACAGCGCCGGGCGCTCGCCGTGGGCGCCCCGGACGAGGATCCGCCCGAAGCGGGGCGCGGCGGCAACCCGGTGGGCCACGGGGTGGGTGAGCGCAGCGAGGGCGACCCGGTTGAAACCCGGGAAGGCGCGGACGAGGTTGCCCGCAGCAGTAGAGACCAGCACGAGGTGGCGGGCGCGCTCCGCGAGCAGCTCGGGATGCCGACCGGCAAACGACTGAAGGGCCATGCCTCCCATGGAGTGCCCCGCGAGCACGGCTTCCCTCAGATCCAGATGGCGGACTATCGCCGCAACGTCGTCGCCGATTGCGTCGATTGTGTGGCCAGCGGCTCCAGCGCTGGAGCGGCCGTGGCCGCGCTGGTCGTAGACCACGACCCGCAGACCGCCCGCCACGAGGCGCTGGGCCACAGGCCCCCAGACCCGGCGGTCCTCGGTCCAACCGTGGCCGAGGAGCACCACCGGCGCGTCGGGGGGACCACATGCGAGGACGGCGAGGCTGCCGCCGTCGAGCGCATCCACTGTCAGCTCCTCGCCGTCGGGGAGTACCAGCGGCCTGCCGCCCGTCGGATCGGGTGCCCCCGCCCAGCGCCGCTCCAGCGCTCGGGGTGCCCCAAGCGCCAGTGCCGCACCCCCTGCCGCCGCGGCCGCCAGGAGCAGCGGGGTCCGCCGGCGGCTCACCGGGAATCCTTCGCCAGGCGGACCCCCGTCATCGGCCAACGCGCGGACGGCGGGAAGAAGTTGCGGTAGCTGAGGCGGGCATGCCCTCGCGGGGTGATGGCCGCACTCCCCCGCAGCACGTGCTGGCCGACCATGAACTTGCCGTTACTCCCCCACCACCCCTGGCGCCGGCCTGTACCGGGGGTACGGAAGGTAAGCGCTCGAAGTCCACTGCCACGCCGCGCCGTAGAGCTGGCGCAAGCCGCCTTCCCCCGTGGCAGGCGCGGGGTGCCAGCCGACTGGCTTGATTGCGGGGGGCGCCGCGATGGCCGCCGCGGCTTCCCACTCGAGCTCGGTTGGCAGCCTGGCACCCGCCCACTGGGCGTAGGCGTCGGCCTCGTAGTAGCTCACGTGGACAACCGGCTCGTCAGGGTCGATCGGCCTCGCTCCGCCGAGCGTGTACACCGACCACCCGTCGTGGTCGCGAGACCAGTACAAAGGTGCTCTGGCACCGGTGGCAGCCAGCGGAGCCCATCCGTCGGCGAGCCAGAGCTCGGGGCGCTCGTAGCCCCCATCGGCCATGAACAGCGCCCACTCGCCAGCGGTTACGAGCCGGTCGGCGAGTGCGAACGCCTCGAGCCACACTTGGTGGCGCGGAGCCTCGTTGTCGAAGCAGAAGCCCTGGGACGGGTCGAAGCCGACCTCGACGAGGCCGCCGGGGTGGCTGACCCAACCGAGGGGAGACGGCGAGGAGCCGGCCGCGGGGCGCCCCGTTGGAGGGGCGTAGGCAGGTCGCAGGGGACTCGTGCCGAGGACGTGCTTTATGTCCATTAGGAGCAGCTCCTGATGCTGCTGTTCATGGTGAAGCCCGAGCTCCACCAGGTCCTCCAGCGCCGAGACGAATCTGGCGGGGGGGTCCTCGAGGAGCCTGCGCATGGCGTCGTCGACCACCTGGCGGTAGGCGGCGACCTCGCCGACGCCGGGGCGGCTGACCAGACCGCGGGCGTGGCGCGGATGGCGGGGTCCGGCGCCCTCGTAGTACGAGTTGAACAGGTACAAGAACCGATCGTCGTAGACCAGGTAGTCGTGTTGGTACGCGAGCAGCACGAACTGCTCGAAGAACCAGGTGACGTGGGCGCGGTGCCACTTCGTTGGGCTGACGTCGGGCATGGACTGCACTGTCTGGTCCTCCGCCGATAGCGGCCGCGCGAGGGCCTCAGTGGCGTCTCGAACCGATTGGTAGCGCCTCGAGTCGAGCGGGTGCACCGCGGTGGCGGTCATTGCCGGACGCCGAGCAGGACGGCGAAGTCGCCGGCGGGGTCGGTCCAGGTCTTGTCGACCCTTAGACCGGCACCCAGCAGCTCAGCGGCGAGGCCCTCCAGGTCGAACTTGACGCTGGTCTCGGTCTGCAGCTCTTCGGCCTCTTCGAACCTGACTGTCAGGTCCAGCGCCGCGATCCTCACGCCGTGTGCCCGCCGGGCCCGCAACCCCATCCAGACGCGGCTCTCGACTTCCTCCCACCGGGCCACGTAGTCGAAGTCTCCAGGGTCGAACCCCGCGCCCAACTCGCGGTTGAGCACCTCGAGCACGTTCATCTCGAAATCAGCGGTCGTTGCTGGCCGAGCAGGGGCAGAGATGGTGCGGGAATGGTCGGCCCCGCCGGCGTCGTCATAGGCGGCGACCAGCCGACGAGGGTCCTTCACCAGGTCCGCCCCGAGGAGGAGCCGGTCCCCGCGGGTGAGCTGTTGTGCCAGTCGCTCGAGGAGGGCGGCACGGGCTTCCCGTCCGAGGTTGCCGATCGTGCCCCCCAGCAGTGCTACCAGATGGCCCGGGCCGGCGGGGAGGTGCTCGAGGTGGCGTTCGAAGTCGCCCACCACGCCGGCGAGCTCCAACCCCGGGTAGCGCAGAGCGAGCTGCCCGAGGGCTCGGGTGATGGTGGGCCCGGCCACGTCGAAGGCGACGAAGCGGCGCAGCGATCCCTCTGAGACCAGGGCGTCGAGGAGGAGCCGGGTCTTGTCCGACGTGCCCGAGCCGAGCTCGGTGAGGGTGGCGGGCCGGCTCATCTCCGCCATCTCGCGAGCGTGGGCCGCCAGGATGGCCCGCTCCGCGCGAGTCGGGTAGTACTCGTCGAGGCCGGTGATCCGTTCGAACAGTCGCGACCCGCGCTGGTCGTAGAGCCACCTCGGCGGGAGGCGCTTGGGGGTCGAGGTGAGCCCCTCGCGCACGTCAGCAGCGAGCGCGTGCCGCTGGTCGTCCGGCGTCGAGTGGACACGGACCGCCGGTGCAGACGTTGTTGCCATGCCGTGCTCCTCGGGGTCGCCTCGGAGCCACCATAGTCATGCGCCCGTATGGTCAGGTGCGCCGTGGCGAACGGCGATCAGCCGACCGTCCAGGTGTTGCCCGAAGCGAGCAACTTCGCGAGGTCCCCCGGCCCCTTGGCATCCGCCGCCGCCACCAGCTGCTGGTTGAGCATCGCTCCGTAGTGCGGTCGATCCACCGCCCGGAAGACCCCGATCGGCGTGGGCGAATGGGGCCCATCGGCGAGCCGGGACAGCATGAACGCCAGGGAGGGGTCGGCGCGCCTCTCGTCGTGGACCAGAAGCCGGTCCTCACCCACGTCGGCCACGTCGACGATGCACGCCCGCCCCGAAGGCTCCACCACCACCCCCTTTTCGCCATCGGGTCCGAAGCGGATGGGCTGGCCGTGCTCGAGGGGGATCAGCATCTGGGGCCGTGCGTCCTTGGACAAGATCTCTGCGAAGGCGCCGTCGTTGAACACGTTGCAGTTCTGGTAGACCTCGACGAGCGCCGCCCCCTGGTGCTCGTAGGCGCGCCTGAAGGTGGCCATCATGTGCTTGCGGTCCATGTCGTGGGTGCGGGCGACGAAGCTGGCCTCGGCTCCGAGCGCCAACGAGACCGGGTTATAGGGGTGGTCCAAGGAGCCGAACGGGGTGGACTTGGTGATCTTGCCGGTCTCGCTGGTCGGCGAGTACTGGCCCTTGGTCAAGCCGTAGATCTGGTTGTTGAACAGGATGATCGTGAGGTTGACGTTGCGCCTCAGGGCGTGCAGGAGGTGGTTCCCGCCGATCGAGAGCGCGTCGCCGTCGCCGGTGATCACCCACACGTGCAGGTCAGGGCGCGCCACGGCGACCCCGGTGGCGATAGCCGGCGCGCGCCCGTGGATCGAGTGGACGCCGTAGGTCTCCATGTAATAGGGGAAGCGGGAGCTGCAGCCGATCCCGGATACGAACACGGTGTCCTCCCGCCTGACGCCCAGCTCGGGCATGAGCATCTGCAACGCGGTGAGGATCGAGTAGTCGCCGCATCCGGGGCACCACCGGATCTCCTGGTCGGTGGACCAGTCCTTCTTGGTCGTCTCGGGGACCGCTACGTCGGCCATCAGGGCTCCTTGGTGGTGAGCATGTCGAAGATCCCCTGTTGGATGTCGATGTTGCGGAAAGGCTGGCCCATCACCTTGTTGAGGCCCCGGGCGTCGACGAGGAACTCCGCCCTGACGAGCTTGAGCAGCTGGCCGAGGTTCATCTCGGGCACGAGGATCCTGCGGTACGAGCGGACCACGTCGCCGAGGTTCGCCGGAAAGGGGTTGAGGTGGCGCAGGTGGGCGTGGGCGATCGAGTGTCCCTCCGCGCGCACGACCCTCAGCGCCGCTTGAATGGCTCCGTAGGTCGAACCCCACCCGAGCACCAGCAGCTCGCTGCGCTCGGGCCCGTCTGGGTCGTCGACCTCCACCGGAGGGATGTCGCTGGCTATACCGGCGATCTTCGCGACCCGCAACTTGGTCATTCTCTCGTGGTTGGCCGGGTCGTAGGAGACCGTCCCCTCCCCGTCGGCCTTCTCGAGTCCCCCGATGCGGTGGGCTAATCCTGCAGTGCCCGGGATCGCCCACGGGCGCGCCAGGGTGTCTGGGTCACGAAGGTAGGGCCAAAAGTCCTGGGTGCCGTCGGGCTTGGTGTGGTTCGGCTCTGTTGCGAAAGGGGTGCTGATGTCGGGCAGCTCCTCCACATCCGGAAGCTTCCATGGCTCCGCTCCGTTCGCGAGGTAGCCGTCCGACAGGAGGAACACCGGGGTGCGGTACTTCACGGCGATGCGCGCTGCTTCTATGGCAGCGTAGAAGCAGTCGCCGGGGGTGCAGGGCGCCACTATCGGCACCGGCGCCTCACCATGGCGGCCGTACATGGCCTGGAGCAGGTCGGCCTGCTCGGTCTTGGTGGGCAAGCCGGTGGAGGGCCCGCCGCGCTGGATGTCGATCACCAGGAGGGGCAGCTCCAGGCTCACCGCCAGGCCGATCGTCTCGGCCTTCAGATCGACTCCGGGTCCGCTGGTCGTGGTGATCCCGAGCGATCCCGCGTAGGAAGCACCAAGCGCCGCTCCAACGCCGGCGATCTCGTCCTCGGCCTGAAAGGTCCGCACCCCGAAGTTCTTGTGCTTGGACAGCTCGTGGAGGATGTCGGACGCTGGCGTGATCGGGTAGCTGCCGAGGAACAGCGGCAGCTTCGCGAGCTGTCCTGCCGCGATCAACCCCCACGCGAGGGCGGTGTTGCCGGAGATGTTGGTATAGGCACCCGGAGGGAGAGGAGCGGGTTTGATCTCGTAGTGGGTGTCGAACAACTCGGTGGTCTCGCCAAAGTTCCAGCCCGCCTTGAAGGCGAGCGTATTGGCCTCCGCGACCATCGGGGTCTTGGCGAAGCGCGACGCGATCCACTCCAGCGTCGGCTCAACCGGGCGGGTGTAGATCCAGCTGATCAAACCGAGGGCGAAGAAGTTTTTTGAACGCTCCGCCTCCCGGGGCTTGGTCCCGCTCGGCTTGACCGCCTCGAGGGTGATCGAGGTCATCGGCACCTCGAACACCGTGAAACCCGACAGCGACCCGTCGGTCAGGGGGTTGTCGGTGTAGCCGGCCTTCGCCAGGGCACGTTCATCGAACGCGTCGCTGTTGACGATGATCGTTCCACCCGAGGACACGTCGCGCTGGTTGGCCCGCAGGGCAGCGGGGTTCATGGCCACCAACACGCTCGGGTGATCGCCGGGGGTGAGGATGTCGTGGTCGGAGATGTGGACCTGGAACGCCGAAACGCCGGCAAGGGTCCCCGCGGGGGCGCGGATCTCGGCGGGGAAGTCCGGCAGGGTCGACAGGTCGTTGCCGAACAGCGCCGAGGAGGTGGTGAACCGGTCGCCCGTCAGCTGCATCCCGTCGCCCGAGTCGCCGGCGAAGCGGATTACCACCCGGTCCAGGCCTTGGCTTCGGCGGGGGCGGGCGGCGGTATCGGTCATGTGTTACCTCGGGCTTGCGAACGGGCCTTTGATTGTACGTCCGCACGGGTTCCTGGCGGTGGGAGCCCCGTTCAGGCGAATTGTTCAGGCGACCGTCACAGCCGAGTCGAGGTACACGTCCTGAACGGCGTTGAGGAGCTTGACTCCCTCGCCCGTTGGGCGCTGGAAGGCCTTGCGCCCCACGATGAGCCCGGCCCCGCCGGCTCGTTTGTTGACCACGGCCGTGCGCACGGCCTGAGCGACGTCGCCCTCGCCTTTGGACTCCCCGCCGCTATTTATGAGCGGGGAGCGGCCCATGTAGCAGTTGACCAGCTGCCAGCGCGTGAGGTCGATCGGGTTGTCGGTGGTCAGCTCCTCGTAGACCAACGGGTCGGTTCGGCCGAAGCCGACCGCGCCGTAGCCGTTGTTGTTCTCCGGCTGCTTCTGCTTGATGATGTCGGCCTCGATCGTCACTCCCATGTGGTTGGCCTGGCCGGTGAGGTCAGCCGAGACCGAGTAGTCGACCCCACCCTTCTTGAACGCGTCGTTGCGCACGTAGCACCACAGCACCGTGAACATCCCGAGCTCATGGGCTGCCTGGAAGGCCTCCGACACCTCTTGGAGTTGACGGGTCGACTCCTCTGAGCCGAAGTAGATTGTTGCGCCCACGCCCGCCGCCCCCAGGTCGTAGGACGCCTCCACCGACGCGAACATCACCTGGTCGTACTTGGCCGGGTAGGTGAGCAACTCGTTGTGGTTGAGCTTGACGATGAAGGGGATCTTGTGCGCGTAGCGCCGCGACACCGCGCCTAGCACGCCGTAGGTTGACGCCACCGCGTTGCAGCCTCCCTCGATGGCCAGCTCGACCAGGTTCAAAGGATCGAAATAGGCGGGGTTCTTGGCGAAGCTGGCCGCTGCGGAGTGCTCGATCCCCTGGTCCACCGGGAGTATGGAGAGGTATCCGGTACCTCCCAGGCGGCCGTGGTCGAAGAGGTGCTGTAGGTTGCGCAACACCGGCACCGGCCGGTCGGTCAGCGCCACGACTCGATCGACGAAGTCAGGCCCGGGCAGCAGGAGGTGGTCCCGCGTGACGCCTTTGCACTCGTAGCCGAGCAGTTGCTCCGCGTCCTCGCCGAGCATCGCTTGCAGATCCATTGGCCAGCTCCTGTTCCTCGGAGAGATGTCGCGCCGAGCCGAGCTTACGCGCCGGCGCCCGGCGGCGGCGGGTGGCGATACGGTGGCTCGATGGCCGCCGACCACTGGAGCCTTGCGGTGCGGGTGGTGGCGACAGACCTTGACGGCACCCTGCTAGACAGCAACGGCGAGGTCTCCGAGCGCACCTCGTCAGCGGTCGCGGACGCACGCGGGGCCGACGTCCCCGTGGTGCCGGTGGCCGGCAGGCCTCCGCAGGCCA
>JBPCRR010000376.1:0-4612 GCA_050996645.1 Acidimicrobiales bacterium
TCGATGGGGCGTCCGCCGAGGCTGCGGCCCGGGCGGCCGGCCTGGGCGACGAGTTGTCGTCGTGGCCCGAAGGCATCGACCGCCACGTCGGCCCTGCTGGCATCGCCCTCTCAGGTGGGGAAAGACAGCGCGTCGCGCTGGCCCGTGCCCTCGCCGGCACCCCCGACCTGCTCGTGCTGGACGAGCCGACCAGCGCACTCGACTCCCGCACCGAGTCAGCGATACGCGAGTCCCTCGCGGCCCTGGCCGGGAGGCTCACGGTGGTGATCATCGCCCACCGCACCGCCCTGCTCACCTCATGCGACCGGGTCGTCGAGCTCTCCAGCGGACGGATCGTCTCGGTCGGACCGCCGGGGGCCATGGCGGGGAGGTGACGGCCCCGACGTACCCCGCAGAGCGAGCCTGCACCGCGAGACCCGGAACCGGGCGCACCGGGTTCTAACTACGCTGGCGGTCTCCAGGAGACGATCGAAAGGCTGCCGTGTTGCGGGTGATTGGTGAGTCTCTCCTCGAAAACTCGGGCGAGGACGTCAAGCGACCCGGGTAGCGGGGGTGGCGCCGCCCGTCCGGATGGCCGGCGATGGGGTGCTCCCGTTGCTGCGCCCGGCCCTGGCGCTTGAGCGGGGCGAGCCCGACCCGGGACCCGCCGCGAGCCGTCAGTCGGCCCGGGTGGCGCGAAACCATAGGGGCCCATGCCGTACTGCCTGCAATCGCACCTTGGGGCGAGCGACACGGGCTGGATGAGGCCGATGTGGCCTGGCTCACGGCGGCCCGGACCCAGCACCACGAACTGCTGCGCATCGCGGCAACGGCTCTCGCCGAGCCTGGTGATCTTCGCCGCCGCGGAGGCGTCCATCGGCGTCCGCGGCCTCCCGCAGGGCGTCGCCGGCCCGGATGAGGCGGAACGCGTTGAGGCTTCCCTGGGTGGACTCGGCTCGGGCCAGGGCCGCCCCGACCAGCTCCACGGAGGACACCTGGCCACTGCGGAGCGCCTCGGCCTGCGCCCCCAACCCGGCGAAGGCCCAAGCGTCGACGCCGCGACGGGTCAAGCGGTCGGCTCGGTCACGCCGTCGCGGCCGCCGGTGGTCGGCGGGGGCGAGCCGCCCTGGCCGCCCTCGCCGTAGACGATCTGCTGGCGGATCTCCGCGAGCGTCCGCTCCAGCCGATCGAGTGCGTCGGCCAGGTCGTGTGTGGTGACCACGTCCGCCATGGTAAGGCGAACCGACGACAGCTCCCTGGCGAGGAACTCGGTGTCCGCCTGGGTGCGGGTGGCGACGTCTCGGTCACGCTCGATGCTGGCGCGGTCCCTGTCGTCCTGGCGGTTCTGGGCCAAGAGGATCAGGGGGGCCGCGTAGGCGGCCTGGGTCGCGAAGGAAAGGTTGAGCAGTATGAACGGGTATGGGTCCCAGCTGTTGATGAAGCCGACGGTGTTGAGGGCGATCCAGGCAACGACCAACACTGACTGCGCGGCGAGGAACCTTCCCGTCCCGAGGAACCGGGCGATCCCCTCGGAGAACCTGCCGAACGCGTCGGGGTCGTAGTGGGTCCCTCTGCGGACCGCTGTGCCCCGCGGCGTGGACAGCGGGGCCGCCTCGGCGGATGCGCCCGACCGGAGCAGGCGCACGGCTACCGCCTCCTCCGCCAGCCGACCGGGAGGAGCCTGTCGAGCACGTCGTCAACGGTGACCGCCCCGACGAGGCGCCCAGCATCGTCGCACACCGCAAGTCCAACGAGGTTGTAAGCGGCCATGCGCTCCGCGACCTGGCTCTCGGGGAGCTCAGGGCGGATGAAGCCGCTCTCCTCCACGCACTCCCCCACCGGCACCGCCGGCGCCTCGCGCAGGAGCCGCTGGAAGCCCACGACGCCGAGGTACCGGCCCGTCGGGGTGGCGGTCGGCGGCTCGCAGACGTAGACCGAGGCACCGGACGCTGGTGTCACCTCGGGGTCGCGGACGCGCGCCAGTACCTCAGCGACAGGGACGTCAGGGGCCACCACGATCGGCTGGGAGGTCATCAGACCGCCGGCGGTGGTGGCGTCGTAGCGCAGCAGCCTGCGAACCTCGGCGGCCTCCTCGGGGTCCATCGCCGACAGCAGCACCTCACGCTGTCCGACAGGCATCTCTGCGAGGAGGTCGGCGGCGTCGTCGGGCTCCATCTCCTCGACCACGTCGGCGATCCGTTCGAGGTCCAGGTCGGCGAGAAGGCGGAGCTGGTCCTGCTCGGACATCTCCTCGAGCACGTCGGCGAGCTCCTCGTCGTCCATCGCCTCGGCGAGCAGACGGCGGCGCGCCGCGGACATGCCCTCGACGACGTTGGCCAGGTCGGTGGGGTTCATCTCCCGCAACGACGCCAACTGCTTTGCTACGGGTCCCGTCTCGAACAACTCCGGGTGCTCCTCCCAGGAGGCGACGTGGGTGACCTGGCGCCGCAGGGTCCGGCTGGTGCCGAGGGCAAGCGCGGCCACCTCCCAGCCTCGGGACCGGTGGATCGAGGGGGCGATGGCCACGTCCATCACGGTCAGGCCGTCGGCGGTGCGGCGGTTGTACAACTGCGAGACCAGCATCTCCTCGGGGCGGCTGTTGAACCGGCCGAGGTCGACGGTGCCGCCGCGCAGGTGCACGCCGTCGGTGGCCATCTCGGCCACGCGGTTGATGTTCACGAAGATCTGCCGGCGCTGGACCTCGGCCACGAAGCCGAGCACGCGCGGTGCCTCGTCGCTGCCGGTGGGCAGGATCAGCACATCCGCCACCCGCCCTATCGGCTGGCCGTCACCGGCGAGCAACGGCAGCCGGGCCAAACGGGAGGTAAAGATCCGGTCGGCCGTCACGGCCGCACCCTAGCCGCAGGGGGCCGGTCCAAGGTCGCCGCCACCACGGCGACATTTTCGGCGGCCAAAGTGTCCGACCGAGGTGTCGGGGCACCCTACGATATCGAGATGGGCCCGGGGCAGCGAAGGCTCGGCTTCACCGCGCAGGCGGCGATCGCCGCCGCATTTGTGCTGTCGTCGTCTCTGCTCGCGTCGTGCGCCGGAGGCCGCCATCAGGCTGCAACCACCACCACGTCGGCGCCGCCGACGACACTGCCGGCCACCACCACGTCGACCACCCTCGCGCCGCCGCCGGTCGCCCCGCTAACCGGCCTCCCGGAGCCCAACCCCGCGCAACAGGGTCGGCCGGCGGTGGTGGTGAAGATCGGCAACACCGACCAGGCCCGTCCCCAAAGCGGGGTCGGCCAGGCGGACATCGTCTATGAGGAGCTTGTCGAGGGCGGCCTGAGTCGCCTCGCGGCGGTCTTCCAGTCCAACTACCCCTCGCAGGTGGGACCCGTGCGTTCGGGGCGCACGACGGACCTCGGCATTATCGATGACCTCAACAAGCCGGTGTTCGCGTTCGCGGGCGCCAACGGGCTGTTCCTGCCAAAGATCCGCAATCAACCGATCGTCGACTTGGACGAGAACAATCACGGCGAACTCTTCCACCGCCTGGCCCTGGCGCCCGCGCCGAACAACCTCTACACCAACGTCCAGGCCCTGGCCAACGCGGCCCCGCCGGGAGGGGGCCCTCCGGCTCAGCTGTTCAGCTACCGGCCAGCGTCCGCTGCCCCTTCGGGAGCGGGAGTCTCGTCAGCGTCGCGGGTGAACCTGAGCTTCCCGGCGGCGGGGGTCGCCTGGACTTGGAGCGCAGCGGGCGGGCTGTGGCAACGCGTGCAGAACGGCACACCGGACGTGGATCGCGCTGGTGAGGAGCTGGGCGCTGCCAACGTGATCGTGCAGGTCGTCCCCTACGTCACGGTCGCGTACGCCAATGAGAGCGGAGTGATCACGCCGATACCGGAGGGCCAGCTGCTCGGGTCGGGGCCAGCGTGGCTGTTCAGCGCTGGAAAGGTCGTGAAAGGCACGTGGAGCCGCGCCAGCCTCACAGCGCCGACCAGCTGGAGCGACGCCGGGGGGGCGCCGTTCGCGTTGAGCCCCGGAGGCACCTGGATAGAGCTGCTGCCAGCGGGCGCCAGCCCATTCATCACGCCCTGACGAGCCGCTACCCTTGGCGCCCGATGCTCGCGCTTTTGTTCCCCGGTCAGGGGTCGCAGCGCCCCGGCATGGGTGCGCCGTGGCAGGGCCATCCGTCTTGGCGTTTGGTGGCCAGCTTGAGCGAGGGCAGCGGCGCCGACATCGCGATGTTGCTCGTGGAGGCCGATGCCGAAACCCTGCGGGCGACGGCCAATGCCCAGATCGCGGCGTTCGCCATGAGCTTGGTGATCCTCGACGCGGCGCGCGGCGTCGGCCTGGACCTCGACGTGGTCTCCGCGGTGGCGGGCCACAGCCTGGGCGAGTACACGGCGCTCGTCGCAGCCGGGGTGTTGACCCCCGAAGAGGGGGCGCGCCTGGTGGCTGCACGCGGGTTGGCCATGCAGCGCGCGGCTGACTCGCGCCCAGGGACGATGGCGGCGGTGCTCGGGCTGGAGATGGGCCAGATCGAAGACGCCTGCTCCAGGCTCGACGAGGTGTGGGTGGCCAACGACAACGCCCCCGGTCAGGTGGTGATCTCGGGCAGCGTGGAAGGTGTCGAGGCAGGCTCCGACGCCGCGAAGCACCTCGGAGCCAAGCGGGTCATGGC
>JBPCRR010000400.1:0-6678 GCA_050996645.1 Acidimicrobiales bacterium
CCCGGGGTACCGAACACCTGTCACGAGAGGGTGCCCTGCGAGGCGTCGGGCGAGCTCGGCGGCGCTCGCCTCGGACTGCTGCAGCCGAACGCCCAGGGTCCGCATGCCCCGCAGGGCCAGCCACGCCTCGAAGGGGCCGGCGATGGCGCCGTGCAGCGACCTCCTCGTCGTCAAGGCTTCGAGCACGGCGGGGTCCCGGGCCACCGCGGCGCCGAGGATCACATCGGAGTGCCCGGACAGGAACTTGGTGACGCTGTGGACCACCACGTCTGCTCCGAGGTCGAGCGGGCGTTGCACCAATGGGGTGGCGAAGGTATTGTCGACCGCCACGTGCATGCCGAGGGCGTGCGCCCCCTCGGCCAGGGCGGCGAGGTCGGCGACTTCGAGCAATGGGTTGGTGGGCGACTCGAGCCACAGCAGCCCGCCGGCGCCAAAGCCGGCCGCGCCCGCAGCGGTGCTCGTCTCCAGCACGCTCTGGCAGACCGCGAGGGTGGCGTCGGTGTCGGCGACGGGGGCGCCTCGATGGGCCAGGCGGCCACGGCCGGCGAGGTCGCCGAGGAGGCGGCGGGTGCCGTTGTAGGCATCGGCGGCGACCACGACCGGGGCGCCCACCGGAAGCGACTCGACGACCGCGGAGATGGCGGCCATGCCGGAGCCGAACACGAGCGCGCTGCCGCCTTCGAGGCCTCCGAGGGCGGCTTCGAACGCCGTCCAGGTTGGGTTGCCGTCGCGCCCGTAGGAGACGGCGCCGTCCTGGTGGAAGGTCGAGCTGAGGACCACGGCGGGGTTGACCGGGGCACCGGGGGTGGCGTGGGGCCGGCCGAGGTGGACGGCAAGCGTCGCCCGGTCGAGGGTGTCGGGATCGGGGAGTTGGTGAAATGCCTGTTGCGGGTCGGGCCCCGTCACCTCAAAAGGCCCCTTCGATGACTTCGAGATGACCGCCGAGGATTGCCACGACGTCGAAGCGAACCGGTCCCGGAGGGCCGCAAGCATGCTCGGAGAGCCAGCGGCCCGCGAGCCGGCGCAGCCGGGCCTGCTTGGCCGGCGTGACCGCTTCGGCGGGCACGCCGAACGCGTCGGAGGTCCTGGTCTTCACCTCGCAAAAGACGTGGGTATGTCCCCGGCGGGCGATCAGGTCGACCTCGCCTTGACGACAGCGCCAGTTGCGCGCCAACACCTCGTATCCGTTGGCCGCGTACCAAGAGGCCGCCCGGTCCTCGCCCGAGCCGCCCAACGCGCGGCGGGCGGCTGCGCCGGCGGCGATGGCTACAGCTCCTTCTCGGGGAGCTCCTCGACATTGACGTCTTTGAAGGTCACGACCCGGACGGAGGAGACGAAGCGCGCCGGGCGGTACATGTCCCAAACCCAGGCGTCGCCCAGGGAGATCTCGAAGTACGTTCGCGCCCCATCGCCTTTGGCCTCCATCTTGACGTCGTTGGCGAGGTAGAAGCGCCGCTCGGTCTCCACGACGTATCTGAACATGGGAAGCACGGCCCGGTACTCCTGATAGAGCTGCAGCTCGATCTCGGTCTCGTAGCGCTCGAGGTCCTCCGCGCTCATCGGGCTGCGATCCCCGCGAGGTAGGCCATGGGCACATCGTAGGTCCTGAGAGCCTCGCTGAGCGCCTGACCCAAGATCTGTTGGCCGGAGAAACCGGATCAGAGGAACCCGAGGCGGGTGGGCGGCCACACCCTCCACATGGCTCGTCCGACGATGTGGCGCTCGGGCACTGTGCCGAAGATCCGGCTGTCCTCGGAGTCGCCCCGGTTGTCACCGAGCAGCCACACCTGGCCCGCCGGCACTTTCACCGGTGCGAACGCGGTGGTCGCGGTGCCGGGAACGAGGTAAGGCTCCACCAGCACGCGGCCGTCGACAAACACGTGGCCGTCGCGGCCCGAGACCGTTTCACCAGGGAGGCCGATCACCCGTTTTATGAGCACGGTCTGGTCCTGCACCACACCGAGCGCCGAACCGACGTCGCGGGCGAGGCGCACCACGACGTTGTGCTGATGGGGGGCCGGACCGATGCCAGGCGGGGCATCGAAGACCACCACGTCTCCGCGGTGTACCGCGTGGAGGTGGTAGGCAAGACGCGACACCACGACGCGGTCGTTGACCCGCAGGCCGGGCAGCATCGAAGCCGAGGGGATGTAGTAGGCCTGGGCCACGAGCGAGCGCAGGATGACCGCCGCCAGCACGGTCACGACCACCAGGGCTGCCGTCTCCCGGGACCGCGAGACGCGCCCCGCTCGGCTCGCTGTGGCGGGTGGAGGGCTCAGCGGGTGGTGCGCCTCTCCTTGATCTTCGCGGCCTTGCCGCTTCGCTCTCGCAGGTAGTACAGCTTCGCCCGGCGAACGTCGCCCAAGGTCGTCACCTCGATCTTGGCGATGACCGGGGAGTGCACCGGGAACGTGCGCTCGACGCCGACGCCGAAGCTGACCTTGCGGACCGTGAAGGTCTCGTGCAACCCCGCTCCCTGGCGGCGGAGGACCGCACCTTGGAAGATCTGCACCCGTTCACGGCTGCCTTCCACGACCCGGACATGCACCTTCAACGTGTCGCCGGGGGCGAAGTCGGGCACGTCGCTGCGGAGACTGTCTTGGTCGACGACATCGGTCGGGTTCACGAGTGCTCCTGGGGCCGCGAGGGGGGGACGTCTGAGGGTAGTGGATGGGGGGTCCCGGCCGCGATCGTCCGGGAGCCTCGTCGCGCTTCGGGTCCCCCGTGTTCGGCGAGAAGGGCGGCTTCGGCCTCGCTGATCCCACCGCGGGCGCTGATCAGGTCGGGGCGTAGCCGCAGCGTCTTCGCCAAGGCCTTCGCCAACCGCCATCCACGGACCCGGGCGTGATCGCCCGAGCGCACCACCTCCGGCCCGTACCAGCCCCTGAAGCTCGCCGGCCGGGTGTACTGCGGGTACTCGAGAAGCCCCGCAGCGAAGCTCTCCTCCTCGGCGGAGGCCTGGTTGCCCATGACCCCCGGCACCAGCCGCGTGACGGCTTCGACCACCGCCAGCGCGGCCACCTCACCACCGGCCAGCACGAAGTCCCCGACAGATAGGTCGCCGTCCACCAGGTGATCTGCGATCCTCTGGTCGACCCCCTCGTAACGCCCGCACAGAAGCGAGAAGCCCTCGCCTCCCGCGAGCTCCACTGCGGTCTGCTGGTCGAACGGTCGGCCGCCGGGGGCGAGCAGGTACAGCGGCCGCGGCGGCCACACTGCCTCCACGGCGCTGAACACCGGCTCGGGCGCGAGCACCATCCCCGCCCCACCGCCATAGGGGCTGTCGTCGACGGACCTGTGGGGATCTGAGGCTGCCGAGCGCAAGTCGTGCACCCGCAGGTCGAGCAGCCCCGCCCGGCGCGCCTTCCCAATGAGGCTGGCATCGAGCCATGGCTCGAGCAGGGATGGGAAGATCGTGAAGACGTCGATTCGCATCAGGAGTCCCTTTCCCTACCTCTGCCTACAGCTCGAACAGCCCCGGGGGAACCTCGACCAGGACCCGCCGCGCCTGCAACGACGTCACAAACCTAAGCGGCACCAGCGAGCCGTCCTCGAGGACCAGTAGATCGCTCGCCGGGTTGGCTTGGACGCTTCGGACCTGGCCGTGGCTCGCTCCGGTCTGGTCGACCACCTCGGCGCCGATGAGGTCGTGGACCCAGAGCGCTTCCGGATCGTCGATCGCTTCGGCGGACAGCACCGTGCCCCTGAGCGCCTCGGCGGCCTCCCTCGTGTCGATCCCGGCAAAAGCGACGATCCAGCGCCCCCTCGACGGGCCCGCGGGGCTCGATCGACGGATCTCCAGCTCGCCCGACGAAGCGCTGAGCCGGGTCCCTGGCGCCATGCGCTCCTCCCGGTTGGAGGTCAGCTCCACGATCACCTGACCCCGGATGCCGTGCGGCCTGGTGACCCGGCCGACCTCTAGGAGCACCGAACTAGTCGAGAATTGGGCTAGTCGAGAACGGGGCTAGTCGACTATGTCGACGAGCACGTCCACGCCCTCGGCGGCACCTGCCGCGCGGACCAGGGTACGGATCGACTGGGCCACCCGGCCCCGGCGACCGATGACCTTGCCCATGTCGGATTGCGCTACATGCAGCGAGAGCTTCACTCCGCCGCGCGCCTCGCTCGCCTCTATCACCACCGCGTCGGGCTCATCGACTATCTGGCGGGCCAGGTAGTCGAGCACCGCGCGGGCGCGCGCCGCGTTGGGGGGCGCCTCGTGGAGGTCGCTCACGGCTTGGACGACTCGACTTGCTTGGACGACTCGACCTGCTTGGACGGCCCGACTTGCTTGGAGGGCCCAACTTGCTTGGAGGGCCCGGCCTTCGTCGCCTGAAACTCTTCGAGGGCGCCGGACTGCTTGAGCAGGCGGGTGACCACCTCGGTCGGTTGGGCCCCCTGACGGAGCCAGCGAAGAACCTTGTCGTTGTCGATCACGACCCGGCTCGGTTCCACGCGCGGCTCGTAGGTGCCGAGAATCTCGATGAAGCGCCCGTCGCGCGGCGAGCGGCTGTCGGCCGCCACCACCCGGTACACGGGTTGCTTCTTCTTACCCATCCGCATCAAACGGAGCTTGACTGCCATTTTCTTTGGGTTCTTCTCTCTGTGATCTCTCTGGGGGGTGATCCCTTGAGGTGGAGTGTCGGCGTGGGGCTCAGCGGCCCCGGCGCTTCTTTTTGTTGTTGGGGCGCCTACCAGCTTTGCCGCTGGCGCCGGCCCTCGCCATGCGCCGGCCCATTCCGGGCATCGAGGTCATCTGCTTCCTGTAGGTCTGCATCTGCTTGAAGCGATCGAGCAGCTCGTTCACGTCGTTGGTGGTGGTGCCGCTCCCCTTGGCGATTCGCAGCCGGCGCGAGCCGTTGATGATCGAGGGGTTCTGGCGTTCCTGGGGGGTCATCGAGTGGATGATCGCTTCGATGGGGCCGAGCATCCCATCGTCGATCTCGGCGTTGCGGAGCTCCTTGGGAAGACCTGGGATCATACCGACCAGGCCCGAGAGCGGTCCCATCTTCTTCACCTGCTGCAGCTGGTCGAGGAAGGCCTCGAGGGTGAACCGCCCCTCTTGGAGCCGGGCCACCGCCGCCTCTGCCTGCGCCTCGTCGAGGTGTGCTTCCGCCTTTTCGATCAGGGTGAGCACATCTCCCATCCCGAGGATCCGATCGGCCATGCGGTCGGGGTGGAACAACTCGAAGTCGTCCTGCTTCTCGCCGGTCGACGCGAAGACGATCGGGCGACCCACGACTTCTTTGACCGAGAGGGCCGCCCCACCCCTGGCGTCACCGTCGACCTTGGTCAGGATTACGCCGTCGAGCTCGAGGGTCTGGTGGAACGCGACAGCTGTGGCAACGGCGTCCTGGCCCGTCATCGCGTCAATGACCAGGAACGTGTAGTGCGGCTCGACCGTCGCCGAGATCCGCCGGACCTCCTCCATCAGCTCGTCGTCGATGGACAGCCGGCCGGCGGTGTCGACGATCAGCACGTCGCGGCCCAACCGGGTCGCCTCCTCGAGGCCCTTCTTGGCAACGGTGACGGGATCCGACGCCTCGCTGAAGACCGGCACGCCGACTTGCCCGCCGAGCACCCTCAGCTGCTCCACCGCGGCGGGGCGTTGGAGGTCGGCGCCCACCAGGAGTGGCTGGCGCCCCTCCTTGCGCTTGAACCAAGCCGCCAGCTTCCCCGCCGCCGTGGTCTTGCCCGATCCCTGCAGCCCGGCAAGGAGCACCACCGTCGGAGGGCGGGGGGCGTAGGTCAGCCGTAGCGACTCCCCGCCGAGGATGGTCCGGAGCTCGTCGTGGACCACCTTCACCACTTGCTGGCCGGGGGTGAGGCTCTGCGACAGGTCCATACCCACCAGCTGCTCGCGCACCCGCGAGACGAAGTCCCTGACCACCCGCAGGTTGACGTCGGCCTGCAGCAGCGCCAGGCGGATCTCCCGGAGCGCCTCGTCGACGTCGGCCTCGCTCAGCCGCCCCCGCCCGCGCAGGCGGGTGAAGATGGCGTCGAAGCGGTCGGTGAGGGACTCGAACATGCGGTCCGTGAGCGTAGACGACGCTTCGGCGCCGGCTCCCTCGGGCCCCGATGCACGCCAGCTGCAGCGCCGCCCGGCTCAGGCCTCGGCGAAGAGCGCCTCTACGAACTCCACGGCGTCGAAGTCCACGAGGTCGGCGGCTCCCTCTCCGAGGCCCACGAGCTTGATCGGGATGCCGAGCTCGGCGGCGACGGCGACGGCGATGCCGCCCTTGGCTGTTCCGTCGAGCTTGGTCAGCACCAGCCCGGTCACCCCGACCGCGGCAGAGAACTGCTTGGCTTGGACCAGGCCGTTTTGGCCGGTAGTGGCGTCTATCACCAGCAGCACCTCGCTCACCCGCCCAGGGGGGCGCTCGGCCACGCGGCGGACCTTCTTCAGCTCCTCCATCAGGTTCGCCTTGTTGTGGAACCGCCCGGCGGTGTCGGCGAGCACGAGGTCGGCTCCGCGGGCAGCGCCGTGTTGGACGGCATCGAACACCACCGCGCCCGGATCGCCGCCCTCGTTGCCCCGGATCAGACCTGCGCCCACCTGGTCGACCCAGATCTGAAGCTGGTTGGCCCCCGCCACCCGAAAGTTGTCGCCGGCGGCCAGGACCACCTTGTGACCCGCGGCGACCTGCCGCATGCCGAGCTTGCCGATGGTGGTGGTCT
>JBPCRR010000177.1:0-11935 GCA_050996645.1 Acidimicrobiales bacterium
TTGGGGTGTTCGACTTCTACACCTCGCTCGCCGACATCTCTGACGACCGCTTCGCGGCGGCGTTCGAGGAGACGTTCGCGCTCAACGTCGCGAGCCCGTTGCTGACCGCTCGCGCCGCGACGGCCGCCCTGGTGGACAGCGGCGGCACCCTGATCTTCACGTTGTCGAGCTCGAGCTTCTATCCCGGCCGTGGCGGCCCGCTCTACGTCGCCTCCAAGTTCGCCCTCCGCGGGGCGCTGCTCCAGCTCGCGCACGAGCTGGCACCGAGGGTGCGGGTCAACGGGGTCGCACCGGGAGGCACGGTCGGCACCGACCTGCGCGGCCTGTCGGCCCTCGGCTCGGGAGACCAAAGGCTCGACGACCGCCCAGGGCGCACCGAAGCGCTCGAGGAGCGCACTCCCCTGCGGCGGGCGTTGACCCCAGCCGATCATGCCGGCGCCTACCTGTACCTGCTGTCCTCGCAGTCGAGGGGCCTCACCGGCGAGATCATCCGCTCCGACGGCGGGCTGGCGGTGCGCTGAGGGCCTGCGCCGGCGGCTGGCGCCGGGCGGCATACGCCGGCCGGTGGCGCCGGCGGGTGGCTCCGACGGGGTGGCGGGGTGGTCAGCCAGGCAGCGGAGCGAGCGTGTCGGTCCCGAGGTAGGGCACCAGGACCGCCGGGACCTCGACGGTGCCATCGGGGCGCTGGCCGTGCTCGACGACCGCCGCCCACACCCGGGGAGTGGCCAGCCCGGAACCGTTGAGCGAGTGGACCAGCTCGACGCCGCCCTCCTCCCGCCTGAACCGGATCCCGCCGCGGCGTGCCTGGAAATCGGTGATCGAGCTGACCGACGACACCTCCAACCACTTGTCCACGCCGGGCGAGTAGACCTCCAGGTCGAACACCCTCGCGGCCGAGAAGGTCAGGTCGCCGGCGCAGAGATCGACCACCCGATACGGCAGCCCGAGCGCCTCGAGCGCCTTGGCCGCGTCGAGGACCAGCGAGTCGAGCTCGGCGGCCTCGTCCTCAGGACGGCACAGCTTGACCAGCTCGACCTTGTGGAACTCGTGCATCCGTTGCAGCCCCCGGGTGTCCTTGCCAGCCGCCCCCGCCTCCCGGCGCCAGCACACCGTCGCCGCCATGTAGCGCAGCGGTAGGGCAGCCTCGGGCAAGATCTCGCCTTGGTGCAGGCCCATCAGGGGCACCTCGCCAGTTGGGATCAGCCACAGGTCGTCGTCGCGGACCATGTACGCCTGGGTGTCGAACTTGGTCAGGTGGCCGGTACGGGCGATGACGTCGCTGCGAACCAGATGGGGAGGGACGACTTCGAGGTAGCTGTCGCGGTGCAGGTCGAGCCCGACCGCCACCAGCGCCCGCACCAGCCGCGCGCCGTCGCCCTTGAGCACCGAGAACATGGCGCCGCTCAGCTTCGCGGAGCGCTCCGCGTCGAGGATCCCCATCCGGCCGGCCACCTCCCAGTGGGGCTCCCAGGTTCGCCCGGCGTAGTCCGCGGGGTCGAAGCCGTGAGTGGACACGACCACGTTGTCGACCTCGCCGGCGCCATCGGGTGCAAGGTCCGATGCGAGGTTGGGCAGCCGCAGCAGCGCCTCGTCGAGCTCGGACTCGGTCAGGCGGAGGGACTGCTCCATCTCCTCGAGCGCGGCCTTCGACGCCGCCAGGCGCCGCTTGTGCTCCTCGGCCTCCTCCCGACGTCCCTCCCTCATCAGCCGGCCGACCTCGGCCGCGCCGGCGTTCATCCCCGAACGCGCCTCGTCGACCAGTCCCACCTGGCCGCGCCGGCGAAGCGCGAGGTCCCGGACAGCCTCCACCTCGTCGGCGGGCACCCCCTTTCGGGCCAGCCGGCGTGCGGTTTGCTCGAAGTCGTCTGTCAGCAAGCGGGAGGCGATCATGGGCACCCTGAGGGTAGGGCCAATGGGTAGGGCCAAAGGGTAGAGGCAACAGACAGGCAGGGCCGCCGGCTGTGTCTCTAGTGCTTTCTCAGCCCGCTCTCAGCCGATTCCAAGCCCAGCTTCACCTCGGCCGGCTCTACTGTCTCGACATGCGCCGCCTCCTAGCAGTTGCCCCAGCCGTCGTCGCGGCGGTGGTTCTCTCCGGGTGCGGGGGGTCGTCCACGAAGACCTCCGCGACACCCACCAGCGGCCCGACCACCACCCTCGCCGGCAGCGCGGCGCGCGCTGCCTACGTGCAATGCATGACCAACCACGGCATCCCGGCGAGCGCGCTTCGCTTCGGCCGCGGCGGGGGAGGCTTGGGCGGTCCTCCTGGCGGCGGCGGCGCCGGCTCCGGCGCACCTGGCACCGGCGCTCCCGGCACCGATTCGGGCAGCTCGGTCCCGCCTTCGACCACGGCGCGCACCCTGCCGCCGGGCGTCACCCAATCGCAGTTCGATTCCGCCCAGGCGACGTGCCGTCCGCTGCTGCCGCAGGGCTTCGCCAACAGCCCCGCGGCAGCCGCCTACCGCAACTGCCTCACGGTGCACGGCGTGACCGCAACCACCATCGCCGGCGGACCGTCTCCGACCTTGAACCGCAACGATCCAACCGTCGCCGCCGCGCTGCAGGCGTGCGCGCCCTTGCGCCCCGGCCGCAGCACGACAAGCTCCACGGCGGCGGGCTCCACGGCGGCGGGGTCGTAAAGCGGTGACGCCCGAGCCCAGCGCGCAGCAAGCCCGGCGATGACCAGGACCCACCGCCTCCTGATCGTCAACGGCCTCCTGGTCCTCGTGGTCGCTGCGCTGGTCCTCTTCGGTGTCGACACCGTCTTCCGCAACGCCTCGGCTCGCAGCGCTCAGCGCACCGTCACCGTCGGCACCGGCACAGTGGAGTCGACCGTTTCCGCCACCGGCAACATGTCGCCGGCGCAGACCGAGTCGTTGGCGTTTGCAACCGGCGGCACCATCACCGAGATCGACGTGTCCGCGGGCCAGAGCGTGTCGGCCGGGCAGGTACTCGCCAAGCTCGACCCCGCCGCCGCCCAAGCCGCTCTGACCGCTGCGCAGGACAACCTGTCGGCCGCGCAGGACAACCTGTCGGCGGCGCAAGCCGGCGGTGAGACACCGCCCCAGCAAGCCCAGGACAACTACATGCTCTCCACCGCGTCCGCTGCGGTGTCCAACGCGCAGGCCAACCTCAACTCCTCCTCCCAGGTCGCCGCCACCGACAACGCCAACCTCCAGGCGGCGCTCAACGCCGCCCAGGCCAAGCTGAGCGCCGACCAGGCCGCGTGCGCGCAGCAGCAACAGCAGGCCTGCGCCGATGTCGGCTCCGACCAGTCGGCGCTCACTGCGGCGAGCAACAACTTGTCGTCTGTCATGGCCAAGGATGCCCAAGGGGTCTCCGCCGCCCAATCGGCGCTCAGCCAAGCCCAGAGCGCGCTCACCTCCGACCAGCTGTCGGTGGCGGCCAAGCGCTACGCGAACCCCGCCACCATCGCCCAGGACAACGCCCAGATCACCTCCGACCAGCAGACCGTGGTGCAGGACCAGAAGGCGCTCGCCGCCACGACATTGACGGCTCCGTTCGCCGGCACGGTGACGACGGTGTCCGCCACCGTCGGCCAGACCGTGGGCGCGGGCACGTCCGCCGCAACGTCGAGCACCGGCAGTGGCACGGGAAGCTCGACGGCCGCGGGCTCGACTGCCAGTTCCGCCGGTTCGAGCTCGACGTCGAGCGCCTCGGGGTCCTCGGCGAGCGGGTCGTCGAGCACCACGGTCCTCACCCTCGCCGACACGAGCCACCTGCAGGTCGTGGCCGGCTTCGCCGAGGCCGACGCCTCCAAGATCCAGGTCAACCAGCCTGCCACGGTCTCGTTGAGCGCCCTCCCCGGGGTGAGCGTGTCAGGTACGGTGAGCGCCCTTAGCAGCACGTCGACGGTGGTGAGCAACGTGGTCACCTACGCCGCCACCATCGGCCTGACCAACACCCCGTCCACGGTGAAACCGGGTATGACCGCCCAGGTCCAGGTCGTGGTCGACTCCCGCAGCGGGGTGCTCACGCTTCCATCGGCTGCCATCACCACATTGGGGCGCACCTCCACGGTGGTGTTGCTCCGGAGTGGAAAGCAGACGGTCCAGCCCGTCACCACCGGCCTGCAGGGTGACACCACCACCGAGATCACCGGCGGGCTCGCCGCCGGCGACGTCGTTGTCATCCCGAGCGCCAGCGTCTCGTCCTCAGGTGCCACGACTCGCAACACGGTGACAGGGGGAGGCATCGGCGGCGGCCTCGGGGGGGGCGGCCTCGGGGGGGGCGGCCTAGGAGGCACTGGCGGCCGGGGGGGCTGAGTGACTCCCACCGGGATCACCACCGAGACCCCCGCTGGCGCTCCCAGCGCGGCCCCTACCGAAGCGGTCATCGCGCTGCGCAACGTGGTCAAGACCTACGAGATGGGAACCGTACGCGTCGAGGCCCTCCGTGGAGTGTCGCTGGTGGTGGAGCCGGGTGAGTTCCTCGCGATCATGGGGGCGTCGGGCTCGGGGAAGTCGACCCTAATGCACATCATCGGCTGCCTCGACGTGCCGACGTCGGGGCGGTTCTGGCTCGACGGCGTTGACGTTCGGGGCTTGGACGAGGCGACCCTCGCCCGGATCCGAAACCGCAAGATCGGCTTCGTCTTCCAGATCTTCAACCTGATCGCGCGCACAAGCGCCCTGGCCAACGTCGAGCTGCCGTTGGCCTACGGCGGGGTCAAGTCGGCCGACAGGCGGGCGCGAGCGATCGCTGCGCTGGAGGAGGTGGGCCTCGGTGACCGGCTGGACCACATGCCCAACGAGCTCTCGGGCGGCCAGCAGCAGCGCGTGGCGGTCGCCCGGGCCATCGCCACCAACCCCTCGCTGATCCTCGCCGACGAGCCGACCGGGAACCTCGACAGCACCGCCAGCGCTGAGGTGATGGGGGTCTTGGACAGGCTGAACCGAACTGGGCGAACGGTGGTGGTGATCACCCACGAGCCCGACGTGGCCTCCCATGCCCGCAGGACCATCCGCCTCCGCGACGGCGAAGTCGTCGGCGACGCGAGCACGTCGGCGGGACTGGTGTCCACCGGGGGTCGAGGGTGAACTGGGCGGAGAACTTCCGGGTCTCCTACCGCGGCCTGATGGCCAACAAGCTCCGCTCGGCGCTCACCGTGCTCGGGATCCTCATAGGCGTCGGAGCGGTGATCATCCTTGTCGCCGTCGGCAACGGCTCGTCGCGGGCGGTGCAGAGCCGCATCAGAGCCCTCGGGACCAACACCATCACGGTGATCAATCGGGGCCGCTTCGGCCGCGGGCCCGCCACAGCAGGGACCCAGGCGCGAGCCGCCACGATCACCGCCGCCGACGTCGCCCAGATGCAGGACCCGAACCAGGCTCCCGACATCGCCACCGTGTCGCCGGTGATATCCGGCTCGGTCACCGCCAGCCTCGCTGCCGCGAGCACAACGGTCACCGCAGTCGGCACGACTCCGAGCTACTTGGCCGCCGAGGACTACCAGATCTCCGGGGGGCGCGGCCTGACCGACTCGGATGTGGCGAGGCACGTGGAGGTCGTGGTGATCGGCCAGACCCTGCTCGCCAACCTGTTCCCCTCCGGGACGAACCCGATCGGCCAGCAGATACAGCTCGGCCCGGCCCGCCTGAACGTCGTGGGGGTCCTTGCGCCGAAGGGCTCGACCGGCGGGGCGGACCTGAACAACGTGGCGCTCGTCCCCTACACCGTCGCCGAGGACCACGTGACCGGCTACACCACGTCTTACAACCAGCTGATCGTGCAGGCGAGGTCGTCCAAGGCGCTCAACGCCGCGGAGCAGGAGACCGCCGAAATCCTCGCCTCCGCCAACGCCACCACGCCCGCAAACCTGCCGTTCCTGATAATCAACCAGGGAAGCCTGCTGCAAGCCTCCCAGTCCACCACCCAGACCTTCACCGTCCTGCTCGGGGCGGTGGCCGCCATCTCGCTGCTCGTCGGAGGGATCGGGATCATGAACATCATGCTTGTCACCGTGACCGAGCGGACCCGTGAGATCGGGATCCGCAAAGCCATTGGCGCGCCTCGTAGGGCGATCCTCGGCCAGTTCCTGACCGAGGCGACGTTACTGTCGTTGGTGGGTGGGGTCGCCGGTATGGCGGTGGGCCTCATAGGGAGTCAGTTCCGCATCGTGGGGGTGCAGCCGCTGGTGTCCGGATCGTCGATCGCGCTCGCGTTCGCGGTCGCGGTGGCGGTGGGGATCTTCTTCGGCTTCTACCCGGCCAACCGAGCTGCCTCGCTGCGACCGATAGAGGCCCTGCGCTATGAATGAGATCCACCCAGCTATGAGCGACATCCACCCGGCTTCGGAGAACCCCGACGCGGCCACCGCCGAGCTCGAGGCCCACCAGGCGGGCGCCATCCACCCGGAGGACCCCGACGACGAGTGGCGGACGGCGCCGGTACGCAGCGGCTGGCGGCTCCGGCCTTCCACCGCGATCCTCCTCGCCCTCGCCGTCGCCGGCGCCGGCTTCGCCGGGGGCGCGGCGCTCGAGAAGCACCACGCTGGCTCCTCCTCCACCACCGCCCAGGCGAGTCGACCCGCCGCCACCAGGACCGCCGCATTCGGCGCCGCCGCGGGTGGCACTGGGCAGGGCTCGGGTGCCGGCGCCGCTCGTGGCTTCGGGCGCGGCGGCAGCGGTGCGGGTTCAGCCGCCGCGGGGATCGTCACGGGCGTGCAGGGCGCGACGCTTTTCGTGACCGATGCCAACGGGGCTCTCGTGAAGGTCGCCGTGCCCGCCTCTGCGACGATCACCCGCTCGGCGACGGTCCCCTTGTCGGGGCTCCAGGTGGGCGACACGGTGGCCGTGCAGGGAGCCAAGAACCCCGACGGCTCGGTGACCGCGTCATCGGTGTCAGCCCAGCCTGCAGCAGCCGGCGGGGGTGCGGGCGGCGGGGGTGCGGACGGCGGCGGTTCGGCCGGCGGGGGATAGCCCGCTCAGCCGCCGGGGTGCTGGGCACGGTCGGCGGCGCCTTCGCCTTGGCTGGCAGACCTCGCCAGCGCCCAGGTTGTCGACCACCAGAGGCCGCCGGCGCACACCACCGCGCCCAGCGTGCCGACCAACGCCGCGAGAGGTGCGCTCAGGCTGTAGAGCATGATCGCGACGCCGGCGGCCACGAACACCGGCCCCCACCATGGGTGCTCCTCGGCGCTCGGCAGCCACAACTCGAAGGCGGCTGACCCCGGGCGGGAAAGCCTCGCTGCCAACCTGGGATCCTCCGCCTCCGCCTGGGTTTCCAGACGGGCGAGCGCGGCCCGCTCCTGCGCCGAGAGATCTCCGTCCTTAAGGCTCATGGCAACCTCGGTGACAAGCCTCGCCATCTGGCAAAACAACTCTTGCCTACCCATTTGTACCCATCCGCCGGCGCGTGTCAACAGCCGACGCGAGCTTCTATGGTGGCCCCATGAGCCTCGACACCCTGGCCATCGACATCGGGGGGACTGGCCTCAAGGCCTCCGTGGTCGACGAGACCGGTCACATGGAGCACGAGCGGGTGAGGGTGGACACCCCGTACCCCTTGGCGCCCGAAAAGCTGATCATGGTCTTGACCGACCTGGTGAAGCCGCTGCCGGCGTTCGACAGGGTGTCGGCTGGCTTCCCCGGGATGGTCCGCGACGGCAAGGTGCTGTCGGCACCGCATTTCATCTCCCCCAAGGGTCCCGGAGGGGTGCCCACCGACAAGTTGACCAAGGCGTGGCAGGGCTTCGACCTGCAGGCCGCGCTGAGCCAGGGCTTCGGCAAGCCCGCCAAGGCCGCCAACGACGCCGACATCCAAGGCGCCGCCGTCGTCGCCGGCAAGGGCCTCGAGCTGGTGGTCACCCTCGGTACGGGGGTGGGCACCGCGCTGTTCCACCAGGGACGGCTCCTGCCTCACCTGGAGTTCGCGCACCACCCGCTGCGCAAGGGCCTCACCTACAACGAGGTGCTCGGCGACGCCACCCGCAAGAGCATCGGCACCAAGAAGTGGCAGAAAAGGGTGCTCGACGCGGTGGAGGTGCTCAGGGCCCTGAGCTTCTTCGACCACTGCTACATCGGCGGGGGCAACTCGGCGCGCCTCGACGTGGAGATCCCCCCAGATGTGATCCTGGTCGACAACGACGCGGGGATCCTCGGCGGCGTCAAGCTCTGGGAGCGCACCGACTGAATGCGCCTGGCTAGGCGAGCACGTCTCGCGTCGTGAAGCGGGCCCACGCGGCGGTGAGGAACACCGCCACGTAGCCGGCCTGCAGCAACAGGTCGCGAACGATGGCGTGCCAGGCGACCGGGGCGCGGAGAAGGTCGCCGAACGCCAGCCAATGGTGGGTGAACAGCCACGGATGGATGGCGTGCACCTGTGGCACCGAGTCGAGGATCGCGGAGACCACCGCGGCGGCCACCGTGGCGGCCATGGCGCCCACCGGCACGTCGGTGAGGGTCGACACGAACATGCCGATGGCTGCCAGGCCGAGCAGCGAGAGCCCGACGATCCCCGCCGCAGCCAGGGCCCGCCCGATGCCGTCGGCCAGCGGCAGGGTGGTGCCCGAGAGGGTGACCACCCGCCCGATCGGGAACAGCACCGCGCCCGCCAGCAAACCGCCCACGGCCACCGACAGGGCCGCCGCCATGCAGAACACTGCGACGGTGACCGCCTTCATCCCGAGCAACCGGGCCCGCCCGGAGGGGCGGATGAGCAGATAACGCAGCGTGCCGAGGCTCGCCTCGCCAGAGATGGTGTCGCCAGCCACCACCGCCACGGTGAGCGGAAGGAAGAACGGGATGGTCACTGTCAGGCCCGCTAGCGCGGCGAACACGCCGTTGTGCGAGACCAGGTCCAAGAACGCCGGGCCGCGCCCGGTCCCCGGCCCGCCCGAGGCGTAGACCGCCAGGGCCAGGAACACCGGGATCGCGAACATGGACCCGAGCAGCACCTTGACCCTCGTGCGACGGAACACCGCGTGCAGCTCAGCGGTCAACATCGAAGCCTTCACCGGTGAGCGCGACGAACAGGTCCTCCAGGCTCGGCCGTTCTGTGGCGAGTGCGCTGACGGCAACGCCGGCGCCCACCAGCAGCCGGCAGCACTCCGCCGGGGTGGTCGCGCCGAGGCCCCCCGTGACCACGCCGTTGTCGTTGGCTGGGTCGATCACGCCCGCACGGCGCAGCACGTCCACCGCCAGGTCCGGCTGGTCGACCTCCACCCGCAGGCGCGCCACGCTGCCGGCTCGCAGGGACTCGAGGGTCCCCTGCGCCATCAGCCGCCCGTTCGACATGACCGCCGCGTGGGTGCAGATCTGCTCGACCTCGCTCAGGAGGTGGCTGGAGAGGAACACGGTCGCGCCATCAGCGGCGATGCCGCGGATCATCTGCCTGATCTCCCGGGTGCCCTGTGGGTCCATCCCGTTGGTGGGCTCGTCGAGGACCAGCAGCCGCCGCGGCCGGAGCAGGGCAGCGGCCAGGCCCAGGCGCTGGCACATGCCGAGCGAGTAGGCCTTGTACTTCTTGGCCGCCGCAGCCGACAGACCCACTCGCGCAAGCGCTTCGGCGATCCTTTGATCCCGGCCGTCGCGGCGCCCGTCGGGCCCCGCCGCGTCGTAGCGGGCCAGGTTGTCCCGTCCAGACAGCCAAGGGTAGAACGCCGGCCCCTCGACGAGCGCGCCCACCTCGGGGAGGGTGCGCCCGATCGCCGCCGGCATGGCCTCACCCAGCAGCTCCCACTCCCCTGCGGTCGGGGAGATCAGCCCGAGCAGGACCCGGATGGTGGTGGTCTTGCCCGATCCGTTCGGGCCGAGGAAGCCGAACACCGACCCGGTCGGGACCTCGAGGTCGATGCCGTCCACCGCGGCCACGTCTCCGAAATGCTTGGCCAGCCCGCGTGTGGCGATCGCGAGGCTCGTCGCTTGGTCCAACGCCGGGCGACCGAGGCTCAGGGTGCGCCGGCGCCGGAAGCCGCGGCTTCGAGGGCGGTCGGGGTGACGAAGCCGGCGAGTACCCGGCCGTCGGGGAAAATGAGCACGTTGACGAGTGCGGTCTGCAACAGCCGGGCGGTGCCGAACGCTCCGCTCACCTGGGTGGTCGCCGCGTCGAGCTCCTTGCGGCTTAGGCCGCCCGCGCTGGCAGGGGGCGCCGCGGCGGTAGGCGCTGGTACCACGACCACCTCTGCCCACGGTGCGCCGACAACGCTCGGGACGGGCTCAGCCGATCGAGGTGGGCCGGCGGGACCCGCAGCGGCCTTGGCACCGGCTCCCGTACCCGCACCCAATGCCTTGGTAACCACGGTCCCCCCGGTCGGGGCGGCGAAGTTGGATCCCGGCGGGACACCTGGGTCGAACCTGGAGAAGCCGAGGTCCAGAGCCGCCTTCGGGTGCGCTCCGGCGGGGTAAACGGCGACCTCGAGGGGCACACCGGTGGCGGCGTCGACGGCGATGTCGACGTGGCCGATCGTGGAAGCGGTCGCCGCCGGGGTGGCCGGCCTCGGCGCCAGCTCGAGGCGGTAGGCGGGACGGCCGGCGACGCGCACCGGCGGCGAGACCGTAACCAAGGTCGACGGCGACAATGCGTCGAGGATGCGCCCGGCCACCTGGTCCGGCGTCAGCGCGGGACCGCTCTCCTTCGCCCGGACGGGCCGGCCCGCACCCGCCGCAGCACCCGCCGCAGCACCCGGTGCACCCGCCGGCGCCTTGGCGCCCTGGGCCACGTAGTGGGTGATCCGCTGCGTGGCGCTGTCCCACTGCCACAGCTGGTCACCGTTGTGAACAAAGTCCGTCTCGGCCAGCATCGACGCCAGGGCCACCCGCTGGCGATCGGCGCCCGCAGCCCAGACCTGGAACCGATGCGTCCCCGACAACAGGCTGGTCGGGTCGAAACCCCTGCTGTCGCCGCCGAGGGACCCGGTCAGGGCTCCAAGGTCGGGCAGGCCGAGGTTGGCGGTCCAGGTCACGTCGCCGGTGAAGCCTGGGATGTCAGCCTGCTGCACTCGCGCCAGGAGCTGTTGGGCCGTGAGCGGTGGCAAACGGGGCGCCGCACCGGCGGGCGTGAGGTTGGCCACCATGGACCCGATCCCTATCAAGCCCGCCACGGCGAGGGGAGCCGCGAGGCGAACGCGGCGACGCTGTTGCACGACCACAAGCCTACGCCCGGCGGGCGGATCGGCAGCGCGGCTGTCGGGGTCAGCGCCGCCACGGGCCGGCTGCGAGGATCCGCCGGCGGGAGGCCCGCGCCGGCGAGGCGTTCGTCGCCGCCGCCTCGAGGCGCTCCTGCCTGAGCGCCGCGGAAGCCCTGTCGTCGAGGGGCTGGGCGACCGCGTCGTCGCCCAGGGCCGAGGCGATCAGCCAGTCGGCAAGTGTCGGGTTGCGGGCGAGCACGGGACCGTGGAGGTACGTGGCCCAGATGCGACCGGCGCGAAAGCCGTCGGTACGGTCGCCGTTGCCGACCCCGCTGCGCACCCGGGCGGCGGGCGCCAGCGACGGGCCGCGCACGGTGACGCCGCCGTGGTTCTCGTAGCCGGTGGGGACCTCGACGCCGGAGTCGGGAGCAGGCTCGACGACCAGCTCCCCGACCGCCCTTGGGCCGCGACCGCGCACGCTGCGGCAGTCGACCAGGCCGAGGCCATCGGTCTCGGCGCCGTCGGGGCCGACGAAGCTGGTCCCGAGGATCTGCAGCCCCGCGCACACCGCCAGCACCGCCGCACCGGTGTCCACGGCCCGGTGGAGCGGGCCCGAGCGCCCGAGCTGGCGGGCGGCGAGGGCCTGCGGGAGGTCCTCTCCGCCGCCCATCACGTAAAACTCCGCCGAGTCGGGGACGTCCTGTCCTGAAAGCACCGTGTGCACGTCGGCGCCAAATCCCCGCCACCGCAGCCGCTGGGCCAGGATCACCGCGTTGCCGGAGTCGCCGTAGGTGCCCAACAGGTCGGGGAAAAGAAGGACGATTCCGACTTGGGCGCTCACATCGCTCC
>JBPCRR010000343.1:0-3174 GCA_050996645.1 Acidimicrobiales bacterium
CTCTCCAAAGCGCCAGCTCCCGTCAGACCCCGGGTGAACCGGTCATTCAACAAGTCCCGCCATCCGGAGATTCTTGGTGAGGCAATGAATCACCGTTCCCGGAGGATTTGACTTGAGGCAACGGGCACCACGGCTGGGCTTCCTCATCTGGGCCTTCTTGTTGGGGCCTACCTGCCTGTTGGGGCCTACCTGTCTGGGCTCAAAGGTTCAGCTCGGCCCTCACCGCGTCCAGGGTTGCGTCCACGGTTGCGGGCACCGCGATCTGGCCGATGGCGATGTCGGGGTCCTTCAGGCCGTGGCCCGTGAGCACGCAGACGACAGTGGCTCCCTCGGGCGCACCGAGCTTGATCAGACCGGCCACTGACGCCGCCGAGGCCGGCTCGCAGAACACCGACTCTTCAGATGCGAGGTAGCGGTAAGCCTCGAGGATCTCATCGTCGGTCACCGCCTCGATCCCGCCGCCAGACTCGGTCGCCGCGGCCGTGGCCCCGTACCACGACGCCGGCCGGCCGATCCTGATGGCCGTCGCCACGGTCTCGGGCTCCTCGACGGGATGCCCCGATACCAACGGCGCTGCCCCGGCCGCCTGGAACCCGAGCATGCGCGGCACCCGACTGCATCTGCCGGCGTCGCGGTACTCGCGGTACCCCTTCCAGTAGGCGGTGATGTTGCCGGCGTTGCCAACCGGGATGCAGTGGAGCTCCGGAGCGTCTCCGAGCGCGTCCACCACCTCGAAGGCTCCGGTCTTCTGCCCCTCGATGCGGTGGGGGTTGATGGAGTTGACGACGGTCACGGGTGCCCGCTCCGCCAGCTCCCGAACGATGTCGAGCGCGGCGTCGAAGTTGCCGCGCACCTGGATCACCCGCGCTCCGTGGATGAGTGCCTGGGCGAGCTTGCCCAAGGCGATGTAGCCGTCAGGGATCAGCACCGCGCAAGTCATGCCGGCGCGCGAGGCATAGGCGGCCGCCGACGCCGAGGTGTTGCCGGTCGAGCTGCAAACCACCGCCTTGACACCCTCCTCCAACGCCTTCGAGATGGCCACCGTCATTCCCCGGTCCTTGACCGAGCCGGTCGGGTTTGCCCCCTCCACCTTGAGGTACACGTTCGCCCCAACCCGTTCTGAGAGGCGGGGAGCGGGGAGCAATGGTGTCCCGCCCTCTTGAAGGGTGATCACCGGCGTCGATGCGGAGACGGGCAGATGGGCGCGATACTCCTCGATCACGCCGCGCCAAGCGGGATTCATGGGTCGCCGATGACGCGAACCACCCCGCCCACCCGCTCGACGGCGTCGAGCTGGCGGAGGTCGTGCAGGCAGGCCTGCAGGTCTCGCTCCAGCGCGGGATGGGTGATGAACACCAGGCGTGCCGCGCCGCTCGCCGCCGAGCCGCTCACCTCCTGCTCCATCGAACGCACCGAGACGCGGTGGCGGCCGAGCACGCCGGCGACTCCGTGCAAGACACCGGGGCGGTCGGCCACTTGTAGCGTTAGGTAGTAAGCCGAGACCAGGTCGTCTATCGGGCGGATCGGCACCTGGCGCAGCGCGACGGTTCGCCCGGACCCGCCGGCGGTGAGGTTGTGGGCGGCGTCGAGCAGGTCACCGAGCACCGCGCTCGCGGTTGGCATTCCACCGGCACCGCGCCCCAGGAACATCAGCTCGCCCACCGCGTCCCCCTCGACGAACACCGCGTTGAACGAGTCGCGCACCGAAGCGAGCGGGTGGGTCGCGGGGAGCATGGTGGGGTGCACCCGCACCGCCACCGCCTCGGCTGGTTGCTCACCGTCGCCCGCAGCCTCGCCGTTGCCCGCCCTCTCGACCACTGCCAGCAGCTTGATCACGAAGCCCAGCCGCCGGGCCATCGTTATGTCGTCCGCGGTCACGTGGCTTATGCCTTCGCGGTACACGTCGCCCGCCACAACCCGGACGCCGAACGCGACATTGGCGAGTATCGCCGCCTTCGCCGCGGCATCGAAGCCTTCGACGTCCGCCGTTGGGTCCCGCTCCGCATAGCCCAGGCTCTGCGCTTCGACCAGGGCGTCGCGATAGCTGGCCCCGGCCTCGGTCATCCGCGTGAGGATGTAGTTGGTGGTGCCGTTGACGATGCCGATCACCCGGCGTATGCGCTCGCCAGCAAGGGATTCTCGCAACGGGCGGATGAGCGGGATCCCCCCGGCGACAGACGCTTCGAACAACAGGTCCACGCCGGCGGTGGCGGCGGCCTCGAACAGCTCGGGGCCGCAACTGGCGAGGAGCTCCTTATTCGCCGTCACCACGGGCTTTCCGGCCTTCAGGGCGTCGAGGATCAGCGCGCGCGCTGGCTCGATGCCACCCATGACCTCCACGATCACGTCGATGCTCGGATCGGCCACCACTGCGTGGGCGTCGGCGGTGAGCAGCCGCTCGGGGACGGGGAACGGGCGGTCACGGGCCGGGCTCATCACGGCGACGCTGGCCAGCTGCAGTGAGATGCCGGTGCGGGCAGCGATGCGCTCACCGTCACCGATAAGGAGCTGCGCCAATGCACCTCCGACGTTGCCGCAGCCGAGGAGGCCGACCCGCAGCTGTGCGTTTCCCATGGCCCGACAGGCTAGACGTCGAGGGTCAGGAGGTCACCGAGCGCCTCGCGGCGCACCACCACCCGGACCGCACCATCCCGCACGAAGACCACCGGCGGCCGGCCGAGCTTGTTGTAGGTCGATGCCATGGAGTGGCCGTACGCGCCGGTCACCGGTGTGGCCAGGATGTCGCCCACCGCCAGGGCGTCGGGCAGGCGAGCGTCGCGGACCAATACATCGCCCGACTCGCAGTGCTTGCCGACGATCGTCGCGACAAGGGGCCGCTCGGCGGTGACCCTGGCCGGCAAGAACGCCTCGTACCCGCTGCCGTAGAGGACCGGCCGCGGGTTATCGCTCATCCCGCCGTCGACGCTGCGATAGGTGCGCACCCCAGGGAGCATCTTGATGGTCCCGACGGTATAACAGGTCAGCGCGGCGCTTGCCACGATCGCACGCCCCGGCTCGGCGGTGAGGCGCACGCCGGGGTCGATCCCAGCAGCGCTGGCCGCGGCCCGAAGGCGCGCGGCCCAATCGGTGATCGAAGGGCTCGACTCCCCCGCCACGTAAGCCACCCCGAGGCCGCCCCCGATGCAGAGCTCGGGCAGGTCGAGGGGCACGAAG
>JBPCRR010000389.1:0-3638 GCA_050996645.1 Acidimicrobiales bacterium
CTGTCAGCCCTGCAGGCCGGCTGCCGTTTGGCACTCGCCAACAAGGAGTCGCTGATAGCCGGCGGACCGGTGGTCCAGCGCGCCCGGCGGACCGCGGGCGCTGAGATCATTCCCGTGGACTCCGAGCACGGAGCCATCCACCAGTGCCTGAGGGCCATTTGCTCGCCCGAAGAGATGGCGGCGATGCCCGTCCCCGGGGCCATTCCTCTAGAGAGGGTGGTGCTGACCGCGAGCGGCGGACCCTTCCGTGGCCGGCGCCTCCAAGACCTGGCAGAGGTGACCGTGGAGGAGGCGTTGGAACACCCCACCTGGACCATGGGCCCGAAGATCACCATCGACTCCTCCACCCTCATGAACAAGGGCCTCGAGGTGATCGAAGCCCACGAGCTGTTCGGTATCGGCTACGACCGCATCGAGGTCCTTGTGCATCCGCAATCGGTGGTTCACTCGATGATCGAAGTCAGCGACGGCTCGACCCTGGCTCAGCTCTCCCAACCCGACATGCGCCTCCCGATCGCCTACGCGCTGGCCTATCCGCAACGTGGGACGACCCGCTACGGCGCCATCGATTGGGGGCGCGTTGGACGCTTGGACTTCGAAGCTGCCGACAGGGACGCTTTTAGATGTCTCGACCTCGCCTACGCCGCCGGGCGCTCTGGCGGCACTTCACCTGCGGTGCTCAACGGAGCCAACGAGGTGGCCGTGGAGGCCTTTCTCCACCGCCGCATCCGCTGGCCGGATATAGCGTCGGTGCTGGCGACGGTGCTCGATGACCACGTGCCGGCGGAGCCCAGTAGCGTGGCCGACGTGCTCGCCGCGGACCAGGTCGGCCGGGACCTGGCCCTCGAGGCGCTGCGTTCACGGAGCGGCCTGGGATGAGGGCCGAGCCCCCCGCAGGCGAGGAAGGGACCGCCGGCCCGGGGACTGTCGGGCTTCGCGAGACCGTGGAGTCCGACCCCCTCGGGCTGGTCCATCGCCACCGCAGCGAGGCTGACGAAGCGCCGCTGCCTTCGCGGCCCGAGCAGCGTTGGGCGCTGGTCCGCCTGGCCGGGGGCATCGCCGCGATACTCGCAGTGGCCTATGCCTTCGGGGTGGGCGAAACGGTGCTGCTGGTGTTCGCCATATTCGTGTGCGTGCTGCTGCACGAGCTGGGTCACTTCCTGACCGCTAGGGCGGCCGGCATCAAGGTGACCGAGTTCTTCGTGGGGTTCGGGCGCCGGCTATGGTCGATTCGTCGCGGGGAGACCGAGTACGGCGTGAAGGCGCTGCCGCTCGGCGGTTACTGCCGGATCATCGGGATGCACAACCTCGACGAGGTGGATCCCGCCGACGAGCCCCGCACCTACCGGCAAAAGCCAGTCTGGCGCCGCCTGTCGGTCGCGGTTGCGGGCTCCACCGTGCAATTCCTCATAGCCTTCTTCGTTCTTTTCTCCATGTTCTTTTGGACCGGCGACAGCGGTTTCTACCTCACCAACCTGCCTTCGACGAACCCGATCGTTGCGGTCGACGGGTTGCGCACCGGGATCGCCGCCACCCCCCAGGCCAGCCCTGCTCAACAAGCCGGTTTCCACCTCGGCGACCGCATACTGGCCGTCGACGGCCACCACTACCCCCGCTGGACCGACATGACCGCCTACATTCAGGCGCATCCCGACCAGCGCCTCGACGTCACCGTCCGCCGCGGTGGCCAGGTCCTGCACCTGTTTCCGACCACGGTCGACGGCTCCAAGGTGCAGCTGACGGGGCCAGATGGCAAGCCGCTGTACGGCGGCTCCAGCCCGGCGCCGACCAAGCCCACCGGCTTCATCGGGCTGGAGACGAGCGGCATCATCCATTCCGGGTTTACCACCTCGATCAGCGATGCCGGCGGGGCGTGGATCCACATCTCGGCCGGCACCCTGCACTCTCTTGGCCGCCTCGTCACCCTCCAAGGCGCCCACGACTACTTCCACATGCTCACCAGCCAGAAGGCCGCCGACAACCCGAACCCCCAGAGCGGCGTGCGCTTCCGATCTGCGGTGGGCACGGTCCAGCTCCTGCATCAGGCCAGCCAGAGCGGCCTGCCGACGGTGTTGTACCTCCTGGCGGCGATCAACCTCTCGTTCGGGATCCTCAACCTGATCCCCCTGCTCCCCCTCGATGGCGGCCACGTGGCCATAGCGCTCTACGAGGGCGTCCGCAGCCGGCGGAGGCGCCCGTACCACGCGGACGTGGCCAAGCTCCTCCCGGTGTTGTACGCCACGATCTTCGTCGGAGTGCTCTTGCTCGGATCGTCGCTGTTTCTCGACCTGCGCGACCTGGCCGCCTGAGACGCGACGCCCCTCTTCGGCGCAGAGGTCGCCGGTAGCATGAGCTCCATGGCCGCCAGTGCGAACCGCTATCCCCGGCGCGCTACCCGTCGTCTGGAGGTTGGCAAGGTGGCGGTGGGTGGGGGAGCGCCGATCACCGTGCAGTCGATGACCATCACCAAGACCGCCGACGTGGACGGGACGCTGGCCCAGATCTATGCCCTGGCGGCGGCCGGGGCCGACATAGTGCGCTGCACCTGCAACGAGAAGGCCGCCGCCGAGGGCCTCGCGCGAATCGTGCCGCGAAGCCCGGTGCCGATCGTCGCCGACATCCACTTCCATGTCGAGATGGCCTTGGCGGCGCTCGAGGCCGGCGTCGACTGCCTGCGCCTCAACCCCGGCAACCTTCGCAAGCCCGAGGAGATCAAGCTGGTCGCGCGGGAGTGCAAGGACCGGGGCGTCCCGGTGCGGATCGGGGTCAACGCGGGCTCTTTGGACCCGAGGCTGTACGAGAAGTACGGCGGCGCCACGCCGGAAGCCCTGGTGGAGTCCGCGCAGCACGAGCTGGCGCTGTTCGCCGAGGTGGACTTCCGCGCGGTCAAGATCTCGGTGAAGGCGTCGAACGTGCCACTCATGGTCGAGGCCTACCGCCAGCTGTCGGAGGTCACCGACCATCCGTTGCACCTAGGCGTCACCGAAGCCGGCCCTCCGCCGGCGGGCACGATCAAGGCCACCGCAGGGATAGCCACGCTGCTCTCCGAGGGCATTGGCGACACCATCCGCTATTCGCTCACCGCCGACCCGGTCGAGGAGGCCAAGGCGGGGCGGGTCCTACTCGAAGCGCTGGGCCTGCGGGAGCGGACCGGGGTCGACCTCATTGCCTGTCCGGCCTGCGGGCGAGCCGAGATCGACGTGTACAAGGTGGCGCAGGAAGCCCAAGCGGCTCTGGAGGGGCGCCAGATCCCGCTGCAGGTGGCGGTGATGGGATGCGTGGTCAACGGCCCGGGCGAGGCCCGCAGCGCAGACCTTGGCATAGCCGCCGGCAAGCACCGTGGGCACCTGTTCATCCAGGGCAAGATCGTGCGGGTGGTCCCCGAGGACGAGATGGTCTCGGCTCTCGTGGAGGAAGCAGAGAAGCTCGTCAAAGAAGGGGTCGCGGCACGGCTGGCCGCCGCCGATCGGGGGGCGGAGGCGGAAGCCGAGAAGGAACGAGCGGAGCTGCTCGAAGCAAAAGGCGACGACGTCAACCACACCGAGTCAAGGGTGCAGCTGATCGACAAGCGCTTACGGGAGAGCTGACCAGCGCCTGCGGCAGAGACAACCAGAAAAGCAGGTGCGCCCCCTAGCATC
>JBPCRR010000392.1:0-3617 GCA_050996645.1 Acidimicrobiales bacterium
GCGCCTCCCCCACCTCGACGTCGAGCTGCGCCGCGATCATGCCGCTCGCCTGATGGACCACCCAGCGGTCATCCGCTTCGTCGACCAAGCCCTCGGGAACTCCGCCGGACAGGATCGCCGGCTGGCGTCCGAGAATCTCGCGCGCCAGAACCTCCGACACCAGGAGTGCGTCCGCGAACTGGTCGTGGGACAGCTCGCCGGTGCGGTCCTTGTACAGGTTGAGCGCCCGATCGGGCGCTGCCCGGCGCGAAGCGGGAACCCGAACACCGCCCCAGCCCCTGCCTTGACCACCGGCGGAGCGAACGCCGGCCACCGCCTTGCGCCAGCAGCCACCAGGTCCGGCTCGCTCACCGGCTGGTTCTGGTCGGAGGCGTCGACGCAGGGGCCCTCACCGAGGGAGAACTGCAGCTCCTCGATGATCAACGCCACCGGATCCGAAGAGCACACGGTGATGCGGTGGCCTCCTTGCCGGTCAGCAGCACTATGCCGGCGCCCGACACGCCTAACGTTCGTGCCGAAGCGGCGCACAGCCGCGCCGCGCCCTGGTCCTCTGCAGCTGCCATGGCTCGGACCACCCGCAGCCACCGGGCCTCATCCATCACGGCACCCGCGACTCAGGCATCGGGCTCCCCGGAGCTTCCTCCGGTCGATTGGCTCGCGCATCGTGGTCTCCAGTTCCTCGCTCGGCGCCGAATGGGCTTCAGCGGGAACCAGGCTGGGCTACGCGCTCCGTGTGGGCGCCGGACCGTTGTCCGGCTCCGGCCATCATACGGCGCGCCAACATGCTGGCTGTAGTGTTTCGGGCCGTGCCCGCTCGGCAAGGTGGCTCCGCCGACCTGTGGTGGTCGCGCTTCGAGCCGGTTTCTTTCCCCGGCGCCACGATCCAGGAGGTCGCGCTCGAGGAGCTGGTGCCGTTGCGCCGGCGGGTGTTGCGAGACGGCCGCGACGAACCGCGGGCGACCACTCCCGGCGACGCTCTCGCCTCGACCCTGCACCTTGGGGCCATGGTGCCAGCGGGCATCGTGGGCTGCGTCAGCCTCGCGCGAGAGACAGGCCCCGAGGGTACGGATCTGCGCCTGTCGAGCATGGCCGTCGCCGCCGAAGCGCGAGGCCTCGGGATCGGCCGGGCCCTGGTCGACCTGGCTCAGCGCCTCGCCGGCGGCGCCGGCTTCTCCATCTGGGCCAGGGCCCGCGACAGCGCGATCGCCTTCTACGGCCGCTGCGGCTTCTCGGTCGTCGGCGACGGCTTCATCGGCAACATGGACCTGCCGCACCACATAATCGTGTGGCCGTCGCCGGGAGCGTCGCACGCGGATCGAGAGTCGGTGGGCCCGGTGGGGATCGAACCCACGACCAAGGGATTATGAGTCCCCTGCTCTAACCGCTGAGCTACAGGCCCGGGTTGTCGTGCAACGGACATTCTTACCGTTCCGGCGCACTACCCTCGGAAACCCCTTCCGGGGTGGCGCAATCGGCAGCGCAGCGGACTGTTAATCCGTTGGTTCTGGGTTCGAGTCCCAGCCCCGGAGCACCAGCCCCGGAGACCCAGCCCCGGGTCCCTTACTCCCCATCGAGGTAGTCCCGGAGATGGGCACTGCGAACCGGGTTGCGCAGCTTCGCCAGGGTCTTGGCTTCGATCTGGCGGACCCGCTCGCGGGTCACCCCGAACTCCCGCCCCACTTCCTCGAGGGTGCGCATGTTGCCGTCGTCGAGGCCGAAGCGGAGCCGCACCACCCTTTGCTCTCGGTCGGAGAGCTCGGCCAACGCCCGGTTGACCGCCTCATTGAGCATGGCGCGCGCCGCCGCTTCGGAGGGGGCGATCGCCGCAGGGTCTTCGATCAGGTCCGAGAGGCTGAAGTCGTCCTCACCCATGGGCTGCTCGAGCGATATGGTCTCCTGGCTCACCTGCAGGATCTCCCTGACGCGATGCGGCGTGAGCTCGGCGCGCGCAGCCACCTCGGCGACCGTCGGCTCGCGCCCGAGGTCCTGGAGCAGTTGGCGCTGGACCCGGACCACCTTGTTGATCGTGTCGATCATGTGAACCGGTATGCGGATGGTGCGAGCTTGATCGGCGATCGCGCGGGTGATCGCCTGGCGGATCCACCATGTGGCGTAGGTGGAGAACTTGAACCCCTTGGTGTAGTCGAACTTGTCCACCGCCCGCATGAGGCCGAGGTTCCCCTCCTGGATCAGGTCGAGGAACGCCATACCCCGGTTGCGGTAGCGCTTGGCGATCGAGACCACGAGGCGCAGGTTGGCTTCGACCAGGATGCGCTTGGCGGCGATGCCCTCGGTCCGGAGGCGCTCATCGCGCGCGAGGCTCTCGTCGTCGGCCTCGGCGTCGAGCGCGGCGCGGTCTAGGAGTCGCCGGGACGCTGCGATCCCCTCCTCGACGCACCTGGCAAAGATGACCTCCTCCGCCGCGGTCAAAAGGGGCACCTTGCCGATCTCCTTCAGATACATCCTGATCGGATCAGCGGTCCCAGCGGAGACGGCTTCGAGGTCTATGCGCAGATCCGCGATCGTCATGCGGCTGCGAGAACGTACGGAGCCCGACTGCGAAACCGCCAACCGCTCTGCTCCGTCTGGGCCGCCGCGCTTGGCCGGCTGGGCGCGCGTGGCCGGCTGGCCGCGCTTGGCCGAGGACCGGGCTCGGGTGGCTGTCGAGGGCGACGGATCCCGACCCGCATCGTCGATCGAGGCGCACGCGCCGTCCGCGTCGCCCGCCCCCGGAGCCAGCGGGAGCTGTTTGTCCGCCCGCCCAAGCGATCTCGCCTCCGCCAGCAGGTCTGCATCATCGCGCCACTCGATGCCTTCGGCGCGCACCCTCCCGATCACGCCGTCGATCAGCGCGGGCGTCAGCTCAACCGACTCGAGCACCACCATCAGGTCGTCAGGGGTCAGGTACCCCCGGTGGCGTCCCAAGAGCAACAGAGCGACGAAATCCACCGTCGGAGCACCCTCTGGGGTGAACGGCGTGGACACCGCTTCACTCATCCCACGCCGCCCGTCGGGCCCACGCCGCCCGTCTGGCCGACGCCGTCGGTCTGGCCCACGCCGCCCGCCTGGTAGGCGTCGCCTCCAGGGACCGATGCCCCTGGCCGCCCCCCCGACGCATCACCGGACGGGTCGGGCTCGCTGCGTGCCACGAGCCACGCTACCAAGCTGCGCTCCGCCTCTCTGGCCGACTCCTTGTCTGCGGGGTCCTCGGTCCGCAGCGCCTCGAGGGTCAGCTTCAGCCACCCCACGGTGGGCACGTAGGAGCTCGGGTCCGGGGCCTGTCGCGACGCGGCCTGAAGCTCCTCCAGTGCGCGGCGACCAGCCCTCTCCGCCAAGCGAACCATCACGTCATCGGGGTCCTCCTCGGAGTCCTCCACCGCCAGCATCGTAAGCAGGTCTGCGGTCTGAGGGTCGGCCCGCCCCACGGCCTCGTGCAAGGTCGACGCCGACGCCAGCGCGGCGAACGCTGACCGGCAGAGGGGGTGGGCGAACAGCGCGGCCTCCAAGCGGTCGGCCACCTCCGCCGGACGGTGCACCGCGAGTCGAAGAGCTTCGAGCTCGCTGCCAGCGATAGCTCCGACCGCAGAGCGCATTGACGGCTCCCCTTCCAACCCAGC
>JBPCRR010000023.1:0-3739 GCA_050996645.1 Acidimicrobiales bacterium
GCGGCGTTCTCCGACAGGAAGCCGTATCCGGGGTGGACGGCCTGCGCCCCTGACCGGCGCGCGGCCGCCAGTACCTCGTCTCCATCCAGGTAGCTGCCGATCCGGACCGCCATGTCGGCCGAGTCCACGTGGAGCGCGCCGGCATCCGCGTCGGTGTAAACCCCGACCGCGCGCACGCCAAGCCGGCGAAGGGTGCGGATCACACGCACCGCAATTTCCCCACGGTTGGCAACTAGAACAGAGCGAAACATCGTCATGAGTGCGGGGCTCCTTTGCCCCTGCGGAGCAGTGTGTGTCTACATCCTGAACGTGCCGTAGGCGATCGGGTCCAGGGGCGCGTTGGCGGCCGCCGAGAGGGCCAGGCCAAGGACGGTGCGGGTGTCTGCGGGGTCGATGACACCGTCGTCCCACAGCCGCACGGTGGCGTAGTAGGGGTGGCCTTGGGTCTCGTACTGAGCGCGGATCGGCTCCTTCCAGGCCTCGTCGTCCTCGCGCCCTGCGACGGTCGCCAGCACCGACGCAGCCTGCTCGCCCCCCATCACCGAGATCCGGGCGTTCGGCCACATCCACAAGAACCTCGGGGAGTATGCCCTGCCGCACATCGAGTAGTTACCGGCGCCGAAGCTGCCGCCGATTACCACGGTCAGCTTGGGAACCCGCGCGCACGCGACCGCGGTCACCATCTTCGCCCCGTGTTTGGCGATCCCGCCGGCCTCGTAGTCGCGCCCGACCATGAATCCGCTGATGTTCTGTAGGAAGACCAGCGGCGTGGAGCGCTGATCGCACAGCTGGATGAAGTGGGCGCCCTTGAGGGCCGACTCGCTGAAGAGCACGCCGTTGTTGGCGACTATGCCCACCGGGTGGCCGTGGATCCGGGCGAAGCCCGTCACGAGCGTGGCGCCGTACTCGGCCTTGAACTCGCCGAAGCGGCTCCCGTCGACCACCCGCGCGATGACCTCCCGCACGTCGTAGGGCGTGCGAGAGTCAACGGGCACCACCTCGTAGACGCCTCGCGGGTCGAGCGCCGGCGCCTCGGTAGCCGACACGTCCCATGCCCGGGATGCGCGTGGCCCCAGGGTCGCCACGATGCGGCGCACGATGGCGAGGGCGTCGCGGTCGTCCCTCGCCAGGTGGTCGGTCACGCCGCTGCGTCGCGAGTGGAGCTCACCGCCGCCGAGCTCCTCTGCGGTGACGACCTCTCCGGTGGCCGCCTTCACCAGCGGTGGCCCTCCAAGGAAGATGGTGCCCTGCCCCGCCACTATGACCGCCTCGTCGCTCATCGCCGGGACGTAGGCTCCGCCGGCAGTGCAGCTTCCGAGCACCGCCGCGATCTGGGGTATCCCAAGGGCGGACATGGTGGCTTGGTTGTAGAAGATCCTCCCGAAGTGCTCACGGTCGGGGAAGACCTCGTCCTGAAGGGGGAGGAACGCCCCGCCGGAGTCGACGAGGTAGATGCATGGCAGGCGGTTTTGGCGTCCCACCTCCTGGGCTCGCAGGTGCTTCTTCACCGTGAGCGGGTAGTAGGTGCCGCCCTTGACCGTGGCGTCGTTGGCGACGATCAGGCATTCCCTACCCGAGACGCGGCCAACCCCGGTGATGATTCCGGCGCCGGGAGCCTCGTCGTCATAGAGACCGAACGCTGCCATCGGGGACAGCTCGAGGAACGGCGAGCCAGGGTCGACGAGGGTGTCCACCCGCTGCCTCGCCAGCAGCTTGCCGCGCTCGACGTGGCGCCGCCTAGACGCCTCTGGGGCGCCGGCGCAGACCTCGGCCAGCTTGGCCTGGAGGTCCGCCACGAGCGCCTCGTGAGAAGCCCTGTTGGCTGGGCTCGACGCTTGGGCGGTCGTGCGGATGACGGGCAGCTCCTCGATTGCCCCTATCGCGGGCAGCGGGCCGCCCGGCGAGGCCATGGCTGGAGCTACTCGCCCTTCCAGGCCGGCGGCCTCTTCTCGATGAACGCCGTGAGGCCTTCGTTGAAGTCGGCGCTGGTCACCGCCTTGGCCATCGCTTCCTCGGATAGCTTCCAGCCGGTGTCCTCGGCGGCGAGGGCGGACTAGAGCATCGCCTTGCGCGACTCGCGCACCGCGACCGGCGCGTTCGCTGTGATCTCGGCGGCTAGCTCGAGGGCCGCCGAGAGCGCCTGGCCGGGCTCCACGAGGCGGTTGACCAATCCGAACGCCGCCGCCTTGTCGGCGTCGATGGGGTCCCCGGTCAGGGCGAGCTCCATCGCGACGTTCCAAGGGATCTTACGGGGCAACCGGAAAAGTCCCCCGCCCGCGGCCACCAAGCTCCGCTTGACCTCGGGGATGCCGAACTTGGCGCTCGTGGAGGCCACCACCAGGTCGCATGCGAGCACGATCTCGGTGCCGCCGGCCAGAGCCGGGCCATCGACAGCGGCGATGATCGGCTTGTTCCGCTCGCGCCGGGTGATGCCGGCGAAGCCGCCCCGCTTAGTGGACAGCTCCCCACCGCGGCCGGCGTTGATCATCTTCAAGTCAGCTCCGGCGGAGAAGACCGGGGGAACTCCGGTGATCACCCCCACCCACAAGCCCGTGTCCTCTTCGAGGCGGTCGATGGCGCCTTCGATGCCGTTGGCCACGTCGCCGTTGACGGCGTTGCGGGCCTCCGGGCGGTTGATGGTGATGACCGCCACGTGCCCATCGACGCGGTACTCGACCGGACCAGCGGCCTCGGTGGTGCTCACTTCGGCTGGAGGCGCGCAGCGCCGTCGATGCGGATGGTCTCGCCGTTCATGTAGCTGTTGGTGATCAGCTCCACCGCCAGGGTGGCGAACTCCTCGGGGTGCCCCAGCCGGTCGGGGAAGACCACGTCGCGCTTGAGCTTGTTCTTGAACTCCTCCGACGCGGGGCCCTGCCCGTAGATCGGCGTGTCGATCAAACCAGGCGCGATCGTGCACACCCGGACCCCGACCACTGCGAGGTCGCGGGCGATCGGCAACGTCATACCGACCACGCCACCCTTGGAGGCCGAATAGGCGGCTTGGCCGATCTGGCCATCGAACGCCGCCAGCGAGGCGGTGTTGACAATGGCGCCGCGCTCGCCGTCGACGAGCGGGTCGGTTCGGCTCATCGCCGTTGCCGCCAACCGGATGCAGTTGAAGGTTCCCACCAGATTGACGTTGATGGTCTTGATAAAATAGTCGAGGTTGAAGGCCGAGTCGTACGAACCGTCCCGCCCGATGGTGCGGCTCGCGGACCCTATGCCGGCGCAGTTGACCAACGCCCTGAGCGGTCCGAGCTCGGTGGCCGCGTCCACCGCAGCCACGACCTCTTCTGTGTTGGTGACGTCGGCGTGAGCGAAGATCCCGCCGAGCTCCTTGGCAAGCGCCTCGCCCCTGTCGTCCTGCATGTCCAAAACGACCACGCGCGCGCCGCGCTCGGTCAGCAACCGCGAGGTTGCCTCCCCGAGGCCGGAGGCGCCCCCGGTGACTATTGCCGAAGCTCCTTGGATGTCCATGGGCGCCAACGGTACCTACACCCACCCGACCGGGTGTAATCCGCTTCCCGGTCCGGGTGAATCCCAGCGACCGGGTGTATCTGGGCGGCCGGGTGTATTTGGACGGTCGGTAGGCTGCGACGGTGACGACCCCCCGCCAGCCCCTCACGTTGATGGCGGTGCACGCCCATCCCGACGACGAGGCGATCTCGACCGGCGGCATCCTCGCTCGGTACTCCGACGCCGGGGTGCGCACGGTGCTGGTCACATGTACCGACGGCGA
>JBPCRR010000220.1:0-4646 GCA_050996645.1 Acidimicrobiales bacterium
TCGAGACCGGCGGCGACTTCCTCGGTGCGGGCGATCGCCGCCCGCTCCAGCACCCTGGAGATGCTCGGGCTCGCCTCGGATCCCGTCACGCGCTGCACAGGCTGGTCGAGCCAGTCGAAGAAGCGGCGCTGGACCTCGTCGGCGAGCCAGCCGCCGTACGAGGTGCCCTGCGCGCCCTGCTCGACGATGAGCACCGCGTTCGTCTTCTTGATGCTGTCGCCGACGCATCGCCAGTCCAGGCTCGCCCGGTCGAGGAAGCGCAGGTCAATGAGCTCGGCGTCGACGCCGGTCTGCTCGATGGCCTGCCGCGCGTGCTCGACCATCGACAGATAGGTGAGCACCGTGACGTCGTTCCCCTCGCGCCGCACCGCGGCCGTGCCGAAGGGGATCTGGTAGTCAAGGTCGTCGACGGGGATCTCGCCCTCGGAGGCGTAGAGGTCGACGTGCTCGAGCATCAGCACCGGGTCGCCGATGGCCAGCGCCGCGTTCATCAGGCCCACGTAGTCGTAGGGGGTCGAGGCGGCCATGATCCGCCAGCCGGGGCTGGTCGCGAAGATGCCCGCCGGGTCCATCAGGTGCTGCGAGCCGTAGCCGGAGCCCATGGCGACCTTCGTGCGCAGCACGAGCGGCACGGCGTTGCGGCCGCCGAACATGTGGCGGGCCTTGCCGATCTGGTTGAACACCTGGTCGGCCGCGACCCAGAGGAAATCGGGGTACATGAACTCGACCACCGGGCGGAACCGGCCGTCGAGGGCCAGGCCGCCGCCCAGCCCGGCGAACGCGTTCTCGCTGATCGGCGTGCCGAGCACGCGACCGGGATACTTTGCGGCCAGGCCCTTGGTGGCGCCGTTCGTGCCGCCGTTGAGCCGGTGGACGTCCTCGCCGAGCACGACGATGCGCGGATCGTCGCCCATGCGCCGGTCCATGACCCGGGCCACGGCGTCGATGAGCTTGCCGGGCTTGAGCGGGCCGGTGAAGTCCCGCTGCTCGGCCGTGCGCGCATCGGCGAGCTCGGAGAGGTCGCCGCGGATGCCGACGTCCACGAAGGCCGGGTCCGGCCACAGCTCGGGGCGGATGCGGCGGATACCGGGCTTGACCTCCGGGTCCTGCTCGACGAGGGCTCCGGCGGCCAGCTTCATGGCCTGCTGGGCCTGCTGGCGCACGGACGCGACGCCCGCCTCGTCGATGAGGCCGAGCTTGATCATCTCTCTCGCGACGCGCTCCAGCGGGTCGCGGGCCCGCCACGTGGCCTCTTCCTCTTTGGTGCGGTAGCCGAAGGCGCTGCCCGGGAACGGGCCGTTCTGGTGGAAGAAGCGGTAAACGAGCGCCTCGATGACCACCGGGCCCCCGCCCGCGCGCAGCCGCTCCTGCGCCCGCTCCATCGCCAGGTGCACGGCGAGCGGGTCCATGCCGTCCACCCGCCAGGCCGGGATGCCGAAGCCGAGGGCGCGCGCCGACAGCCGCGGCTCCCCGGTGGCCTCCTCGACGGTGGTGGACACGGCGTACATGTTGTTCTCGATGAAGAAGCAGAGCGGCAGATCCCACGCGGACGTCAGGTTGAGGCTTTCCAGCACCGAGCCGATGTTGGCCGCACCGTCGCCGAAGTAGGTGACCGTGAGGTCGTCGGTGCCGGAGTGCTTCTGAGCCCAGGCGTTGCCCGCCGCCATCGGCACCCCGCCCCCGACGATGGCGTTGGTGCCGAGCGCCCCAGCCTCGAACCACTGCAGGTGCATGGAGCCGCCACGCCCGCTGCAATAGCCCTGGGCCAGCCCGAGGATCTCGGCGAGGGTGCGCTGCAGCACGGTCTGGACGCCCGGCGTGACGAGGTCCGCCGGGTCCAGCACGCCCTTGGTCACGTGCGTGATGGCCTTGGCCAGGAACTGGTGATGGCCACGATGCGAGCCGTTGACGGCGTCCGCCGAGCGGAGCGAGACGATGGAGCCGACCGCGCCGCCCTCCTGGCCGATGCTGGAGTGCGCCGGGCCGTGGACGAGGCCCTCCCCGGCCAGCTCGAGGACCGTCTCCTCGAAGGCCCGGATGAGGTGCAGTTCCCCGAGCATGGCCGCGAGCAGCCCGGGGTCGGCAGCCTTCCAGTCCGCCGCCGTCGTGCTCAGCTCGATCCACCCCGCCGCGGGGTGAAGGCGCTTCTCACGTGGCATCCGCATCTCCCTCAATGTGCTGACCGCCTGACAGGCAGGCTACTGCGCAAATGTATCCATATCAACGGCTAATCTCCGAGAATCCCTGGATATTAGCCCTAGGCTCGGCGATATTGGATACATGGCTGGTCGAGGAGGACCCATGGATACCGGCATACCCGGGCTGCGCGGCGGCGACCACATCGGCATCACGGTCCCCGATATGGAGCAGGCGCACACCTTCCTCGTGGATGTGCTGGGCTTCGACCACGTCTACTCCCTGCCCGAGATGCGGCACGACGACGACTGGATGCTCGATCACCTCAACGTCGACCCGCGCGCGGCCGCGCGGGAAGTCCGGTTCTACCGGGGCGGCTTCGGCCTCAACGTCGAGGTCTTCGAGTACGAGCCGCTGCCGGGCCAGCGCCCGCAGCCGCGCAACAGTGACCTCGGCGGTCACCACCTCGCCCTCTACGTCGACGACATGGACGAGGCCGTCGCCTACCTGCGCGCGAAGGGCGTGCGGCTGCTCGCCGGCCCGGTCGCGAGCCGGAACGCCTCGGCCGGTCAGCGCTGGCGCTACTTCCTCAGCCCGTGGGGCATGCAGTTCGAGCTGGTCAGCTACCCCGACGGCAAGGCCTACGAGAAGGAAGCCGCCGTCAGGCTCTGGCATCCGGGGCATCCGGCCCGATGAGAGCGGCGCACTGATGACGAGTCACGCCACCGGGTACCGCGAGAACGTCGCGAGCCACCGGATCGCGGACAGCCTCCGCACCGCGATCCTGGGGGGCAGCTACCTGCCGGGCACGCGCATCAGGCAGGAGGACGTCGCGGCGCGTTCCGGCGCGAGCCGCATCCCCGTGCGCGAGGCCCTGCGGATGCTTGACTCCGAGGGGCTCGTCACCCTCGTCGCCAACTCGGGCGCCTGGGTCACCAAGCTGACCCGCGGCGAGTGCGCCGAGACCTACCTCATCCGCGAGCGGCTGGAACCCCTTCTGCTCCGCACCAGCATGCCGAACCTGGGCGCGGCCGCGGCCGGCCGTCTCGGCCATCTCGCCGGCGAGATGGAGGGCGGGACCGGACTCGACGGCTTCATGCGCGCCGACCGGGAGTTCCACCTGTCCAGCTACGCGGGCGCGGCGGCGAGCGAGATGTGGCAGATCAGCCACCGCATGTGGAACACGACCCAGCACTACCGGCGCGAGTTCACCAGGCTGGCTATGTCGGATGGCCTGAGCGCCACGCACCTGGAGCACCGCCTGCTACTCGACTGCATCCGCAGGCAGGATCCGGACGACGCCGAGCGCGTGCTGGTCATGCACCTGCGCCGCACGCGGCTGGAACTGCAGAAGCATCCCGAGATCTTCGAGTAAAGTCACAATCGATTGCGCCCCCGATCAGGAGGAAGCCTCATGACCTCACCAGAGCGTCCCGCGGGCGTGCGGCCCCTCGGTGCCCCCGGGCACATGGGGGTCGATTACGAGGAGCGCGTCGACTTCGGCCGGCTGCGCGGATACCGCATCGCGCGGGCCAGGGCGGCCCTGGAGGCGAGTGAGTGCGGCGCGTTCCTGCTCTTCGACTTCTACAACATCCGCTACACGACCCAGACCTGGATCGGCGGCGCGCTCGGCGACAAGATGATCCGCTACGCCCTGCTGTTCCGGGACCGGGACCCGATCCTGTGGGATTTCGGCTCGGCGGTGCGGCATCACAAGCTGTACTCGAAATGGCTGCCGGACGAGAACTGGAGGCCCGGGTTCCTCGGTTTCCGCGGCGCGGTCGCCCCCGAGGCGGGCCTCATGCGGGACGCGGTGACCGAGATCAAGTCGCTGCTCACGGAGGCCGGGGTCGCTGACGCCCCGCTCGGCCTCGACATCGTCGAGCCCCCGTTCCTGTTCGAGCTGGAACGCCACGGCATCACGGTGCGTGACGCGCAGCAGTCCATGCTCGACGCCCGCGTCATCAAGTCCCAGGACGAGATCATGCTGCTCAACCAGGCGGCGGCGATGGTCGACGGCGTCTACCAGGACATCGTCGACGTGCTCAAGCCGGGCGTGCGCGAGAACGAGATCGTCGCGCTCGCGAACAAGCGGCTGTACGAGCTCGGCAGCGACCAGGTGGAGGCGGTCAACTCGATCTCGGGCGAGCGGTGCAACCCGCATCCGCACAACTTCACCGACCGCATCATCCGGCCCGGCGACCAGGCCTTCTTCGACATCATCCACTCCTTCAACGGCTACCGGACCTGCTACTACCGCACCTTCGGGGTCGGCAGCGCGACGGCGAGCCAGCACGACGCCTATGAGCAGGCGCGGGAGTGGATGGACACGGCGATCGGCGCCATCAAGCCGGGCGTCTCGACTGACGCCGTCGCCCGCCTGCTGCCCAGGGCGCAGGACTTCGGCTTCGAGAACGAGCTCGCCGCCTTCGGCCTGCAGTTCGCGCACGGGCTCGGCCTCGGCCTGCACGAGCGGCCGATCATCTCGCGGCTCAACTCGCTGGAGAACC
>JBPCRR010000081.1:0-4309 GCA_050996645.1 Acidimicrobiales bacterium
AGCTGGCGGACCCAGGATGCCTCGCCGGCCGCTTCGAGCTCTCGTTCGGCCCCGGCATAAGCCACCCCCGGGGCTTTGTCGAGGAAGCCCAGCGAGACCACCTCCCCGGGTGTTGCCAGCGTGGCCCGGCCTGCGCCGCACCTCTTGAACAGTGCCCCGGTGCCCCAGCCAGACCGCCCCGCCACCTTGTCGTGGGCCGGGCGCCGGCTTCCTCCGACGGCGGCGGAGTTGAGCTCGCCGAGGGCATCGAAGCCCTCGACGAGGTACCAGTCCGAGTAGACCTCGGGCGGCCATTCGCCGAGCCAGGGCGGCCGCGGCAGCCGCCACGACCACGAGCCGATCCAGCCCGTCGGCGGGTCCGCCTCGACAGCGGCGTGGAACCCGCGCAGGCCCGAGACGTAGTCGTCAGCCCTGACACCTGCTGCCGGGGCGTGCCAAAACAGGTAAGCCAGCGGGCCGGAGGCCTCGGCGACCGTCTGACCGGAGGCGCCAGTCACAAGTCGCCGTCGAGGCGGGTGGTGGCGATGCCCCAGGGCCGCAGCGTGAACGACCCCGTCCAGCGCTCGTGGGGCCTGCCCCGCAGGTCGACCAGCCACCCGGATCGTCCCGGGAGCCCCACCTCTGCCGGCAAGTCGCTCGGGTTGAAGACCCGGAGCTCCAACCCGCCGTGGACCCTTCGCAGTGAGGAGACCTCGGCGCCGCTCACCTCCAGCACGCTGCCGCTGCCGGGGCGGGAGCCACCACCGGCGCCCCTCACCGCCTCCAGGGGGACCCATGCCTCCTCGGCCAGGCGGTAGGGGTCGACCTCGCCGACCGCCACCGCGTAGCGGGCCCTGACCGGCCCGACCATCTGGCTTGCTTGCAAGGCCAACGCAGGGCCGGCCGGGTTCGGCCTGTAGGCGGGAGCGGGGCGGGAGAGGTACCCCGTCGAGCGCAGCAGGGTGATGGCGAGCGCGCCGCCGTCGTCGACCACCTCGTACTCGAGGAGGCCCTCGTGGGTGACCGTGACCCCGCCGGCGCTGACCCACCTCCTGGAAGGAAAGGTCGCCAACGCCTTCTCGTGGGGGCCGCCCTCGGCGGTCAAGGGCCGCCGTACCGAGGCGAAAGCGGTCTCCGCGAGGGAGTGGCCGGCCCTAGAAACAAGAGGGACCCACGCGCGCAGCCGGTGGTCGCGGCTGGGATTGTCGAAGGCGGTGGTGACCACGACCAGCCGGGAGCCGGCTTCGAGCTGGAGGTCCGTGAAAACTGTGACGTCACAGGAGCCGACCCGGCGTCCGCCTTCTGTGCGCGCCGGCCAGCGGTAGCGCCGGGTCACCCTGAGGCCGCCGCGCACCGGGCCGGCTTCGGTTGCCGCCACCTCGACCGACTCGGGGAGATCGACGACGCGGTCCTCGGACGGAGGTGAGTAGTTGTAGGTGTCGCCCGCGTCCCCACCGTCGACCAGGCGATCGAACCCCGGCAGCCCATTGATCGAGAACGTGCCGTCCCCGCCGTCGACCGCGAGGCGAATTAGGCCGTTGTCCATCCAGCCGTCTCCGCCGGTCACCGGGGCAACCCCGGGGCTTGCCCCTCCGTCGGCGGCGGTCCACGTCACCCAGCCAAAGCCGGCCACGTCCGCGACCCGCACCGCCAAGCGCTGCGTTGCGGCTTGGCGAACCCGCACCCGCAGCGGCCGGTCCCGCGCCGCCCCGGCCTGCGCCCAGGCCTCCGCCATGACCTCGGCCAATCCCTGCGCGGGCGGGCGCGAAGCGTCGCAGACGATCGCGAGCTCGACACCCTCGTCGCCCGTCTCCAGCGCTGCCGAGGTGGCGCCGGCGGCGAGGGGGCCATCGCGGCAGTGCTCACCAAGCAGCCGGGGGAGATCCCCGCCCGAGCCGCTGAGGAGGACCTCGCCCTCCGGGCGAAGCGACAGCAGCTGGGCCCCCGGAACACTCGTGCCGGCAGGCAGGTCCACCTCGATGACACCGCTTCTTGTCGTGGCGCTCGGGTTGACCACGACGACGTCGCGCCCCGCCATGGACAGGCCCACCCACTGCAGTGCGGCGCCGGCGATGCTCTCGGCGGTGGCGGTGGCCTCCTGATAGCGGTGGAGGACGGCGGTCCCGACGGCGTCGGCGCTGCAGCCGCAGATCGAGTCGTGGGCCGAGTTGAGGATCATGTTCCCCCAGGCCTCATCGAAGGCGGCTTCGGGCCACTCGGTCGGTGGCATCCACAAGGCGGCGAGTGGCTCCGCGGTGGCCTCCAGGGCCCGCTCCGCGACCGCTGCGGCGGCCTTGAGGTCGACCCGGTTGGAGTGGACGCCAATGAGAAGGTTGGCCCGGGCGCCGCTGCGCAGCTCTCCGCTCCAGGAGGGCAGGGCTTCGGTCTCCGCGCCCGCCAGGTGGGCGTGCAGGGAGGTCAGCTCGAAGTCGAACGCCTTCTGCTCGTCGTTTGCCGCCTCCAGCAGCGCCGGGAGGCTGCGGCTGGCTCGCTGGTGGTCGCCTCCGGCCATCAGCAGCAGTGCAGAGCCCGGCGACGGGGCGAAGCCCTCCACCTCCTCGGAATGCGCACGCACCCGGCGCAGCAGGTCCTCGACGCCACCCGGCAGGTGTGCGCCGTTGGCGTAGCCGACCGGGAGGTACTCGGCGCGCACCGCGCTGCCATCGGGAGAGGTCCACCAAAACCCGGTTCGCTGGACCTGGCGTGGTACCCCTCGCCACACCACAGCGTGGTCGAGGCCAGCCGAGCGCAGCAGCTGGGGCATCTGGGCGACGTGGCCGAACATGTCTGGGAGGTAGCCGACGGCCATCGCTCCGCCGAAGGCGGCAGCACGCTCGATTCCGCGCTGCAGGTTGCGCACGATGGTCTCACCGGATACGGCGAACTCGTCCATGAGCACGTACCAGGGTCCGATCGACAACTGGCCGCCGGCCACGAGGCGCCGGATCCGGGCCTCGGCCTCGGGCTTCCATCGGAGGTAGTCGTCGACGAGGGCCACCTGTCCGTCGAGCATGAAGTGTGAAAATGCCGGGTCGGCGTCGAGGTCGGTGAGGAGTTCGTCGAGCATGGCGACCAGGCGGGAGCGGAACGCGGGGAACGGTTCGTACCACTCCCGGTCCCAGTGGGTATGGGCGACCACCGCCACGCGCCGGGCCATCGGGCAAGCGTAGGCGCCGGCGCTTGGCGCGAGGGCGAGGTGAAACGGCGCCGGCGGGCGGGTAGACCAGTGCGGATGGACACCGAGGTCGGCGGGGCTGAACCGGGTGCCGGCGCCGAGACGATCCGGCTCGGCGGGCGCTATCGCGTCGGGCGGCTGCTCGGCCGTGGCGGCGCGGCGGAGGTATATGACGGCTTCGACGAGAGGCTGGCGCGCCCAATTGCGATAAAGGTGCTGTCGGCCATGGGGGCGGCGACGCCGGGAATGCCCGAGCGCTTCGCCAGGGAGGGCCGAGCGGCGGCGCGCCTGAGCCACCCGTGCGCGGTGGCGGTCTACGACAGCGGGCAGGACCGCGCGCGGGCCTTCATCGTCATGGAGCGACTGCCCGGCGACACCTTGGCGGACAGGATCGCAAGAGGGCCCGTGGCCCCTCTCCAGATGGCGGTCTGGGCGACAGATGTGCTCGCAGCCCTGGCGGCGGCTCACGCGATGGGGATGGTCCACCGCGACGTCAAGCCAGCGAACATCCTTTTGACCGCCGATGGACGCGCCAAGCTCGCGGACTTCGGCATCGCCGTGACCGGGGTACCGGGAGAGCTGACGGCGACCGGGTTGGTGGTAGGAACGGCTGCGTACCTGGCTCCAGAGAGGATCGCGGGCGCGGCGGCGACTCCGCGCAGCGACCTCTACGCGCTGGGCGTGGTCCTCTACGAGGGCTTGACGGGACGCAAGCCCTTCGACTGGAACACGCCGGGGGGTGTCCGCCAGGAACCGAACGTCGCGTCCCTCGGGGCGGTGGCCTCACCGCAGCTTCAAGCGGTGGTGAGGCGCGCCCTTGCGACGCGACCCGAGGACAGGTATCCGTCGGCGATCTCCATGTCGGCGGCGCTCGCCGCCGCAGCGGGCCTACCCGTCGGGGCGCCGGCGGGGATCCCGGGCGCGCCCGACCAAACCCGGTTGCTGCCTGCCGAAGGGGCGGATAAGGACCGGCGGCGCCCACGGCGGTTGACCGCTCGTGGGCCTCTGTTGATCGGCGGGGCGACGACCCTGGCGCTCGTGGCGGCGCTCGTGGCGGCGCTGCTCGCCGCCGGCCCGAGCTCGCCGTGCCGGACCATTGCGAGCACGGCTCCCCCGCCGACGCTGACCCCGGCAACGGTAGCCGCGAGCGAGCCG
>JBPCRR010000222.1:0-5001 GCA_050996645.1 Acidimicrobiales bacterium
GTGCTTTGAGCCAGAGCACCGTGATCATCGAGAACCCTTCGTACAGCTGTGCCACATCGACGTCGGAGGCGACGAGGTCGGCGCGCGACCAAAGCTGGTCGGCGGCGCCGCGACCGGGGAACGTGGCGAGGTCCTCCCACTGGTCCCACGAGGGCCGGCCGCGCACGGCGGTGCCAACCGCGTGAAGCTGGACGGGGACCTGCGGGGTGTCGGGGAGGGTCTCGACGTGGGAGACGACGAGCGCGGTCGAGCCGTCGCAGGGCAGGTCGCAGTCGTAGAGGCAGAGGGGCTCGGCGATCATGCGGGCGCCCAGGTAGTCGTCGATGGTCATCGGCTCTCGCAGCAACGCCTTGGGGTTGGCCGCCGCGTGCCGCCGGTTGCTGAGGGCAATCTGTCCGAGCGCCTGTCGGGTGAGCCCGAAGTGCTGAAAGTGGTACTGCGCGGAGTAGGCCACCCAGTCCACGGCCGACATGGCTCCGAAGGGGATCAGGTACTGGAAGGGCCCGGGAACACCCCTTCCCATCCCTGAGGAGCCGATGCCGGCGCGGCCGCTCGAGCCCTGAGCGGTCGACTCGGTGACGGTGCGGTAGACCAGCACGTGGCGGGCCAGGCCGGTGGCGATCGCCATCGCCGCGTTGACAACAGCTTGCATCTGGGCGGCCCCCTCCATGCTGCCGCTGTACCAGCCCACCGACAGCCCGAGCGCGTCGATCACGTCGGTGGCGCCGGGCCCGCCGAAGCCTCCGCTCGCCGTGCCCCTTCCGGTCCCGGGGTAGGTGGAGAGGCCGTCGATGTCGGCGGGGGTCAGCCCCGCGTCGGAGATGGCCTCGAGGGTCGACTGCATGGTCAGCTCCATCTCCGACAGGTTGGTGCGCCGGCCCACGACCGACTGGCCGATCCCGGAGATGTAGGAGAGCCTCTCGCCCTTGGCACTCACGACCGCGCCGCCCGGAAGAGCGGATACGCGATCTCGTCAGCGATCTCGAAGACGACCTCCACCTCCATCCCGAGCTCGACGTCGTCGCCGTCGATGCCCACCAGGTTGGTGGTGAGGAAAAGCGCCGGCTGCTCGACCAGCTCGACCAGGGCGACGATGTAGGGCTCGGATCCGGGGATCCACGCCTTGTGGTTGACCGTGAAGGTGGCCACGCGGCCCCGGCCGCTGACGGCGGAGGGCGCGACCGCCGCGCCATGGCACTTCCGACAGCGCGGTGCTGCGGGATGGGTCCACCAGCCGCAGTCCGCGCAGCGGTGGATCATGAGACGGCCCTCTCGGCCCGCGGTCCAAAAGGTCTCGTTGTCGGGGTCTATGAACGGCGGCACCCGCAGGGGCAGCACCTCACCAAGTTCGCGCCGGCCAGCCACCCGCTTTGTCTAGCAGCCGGTGGGTGAGACCACCGCCTGGCCAGCCGAGTTGGTGATGAGCGTCGGCGGCACGGTGGCCGGGCCGCCCCCGGCGGCCACGCCGCAGCTGCCGGCGTAGGCAGAGGGGAGCGGGTAGATCGGACCGGCCGGCGAGCCTTGCGGATCGGGGTCCTCGTAGAACTGGAACCCCGGCTCGGCGTAGACGTTGTGGGCCTCAGCGGCTCGCCACTGGTCCATCGTGCGGTTCCCGCATCCGTTGGGACCGGGTGACTCCCCCTGCGCGTCGCCGCTGCTGCAGTTGTAGGGGTCCCACTGCTTGCCGGCGTAGTTGTACACGTCGCGCTTGGGGGCCGAGTCCGGGCTGCAGGCGACTTGGGCGTTGGCGTTGCAGCCCTGGTACAGGAGCTGCTGGCGGGTGGCGGCCTCCGAGCAGATGCCGTCCGCGCAGAAGCCCTCCTGGGCGCCGGCGACGGGGACGGGGTTGGTGGCCGTCGGCACCTGGGTGGCTGTAGATGGCGTCGCCCAGATGCTGACCCCGCCGCCGTCGGAGGGGCCGTTGATCGATCCGGCCGTGCCGTGCTTGCCGCTCACCCCGTCGTGCTCGCCGGCGTCGGTGTTGTCGTCCTGGCCCAAGCTGGTCACGACTCCCCCGCTCAGCAGCTTGACGAGCGCGCTGACGTCTGGGGCGCCGGTTTGGATGCTCAGGTGGTTGGCCGCGGTGTTCTGGGTGTCGAACTTCAACGCGGCCCCCGGTCCGGTCCCGGTCCCGCAGCCGGTTCCGGTGCCGCCGTTGGTCCCGTTGAGGTTGAACGACGCGCAACCGGAGTGGATGGCGTTGGGGCTACCGGGGTAGCCGACCGAGACCGGCGTCGGGGTGCCGGGGTAACCCTGGGGCAGCTGGTCGAGGCCGAATTCGGCGAGACGGGTGCCGTTGACGCCGGCGACGTTGAGCGAGAGGTTGTGGCAACCTGGCTCTGTCGCCCCGTTGGGGATGTTGTTGGCGGTGGCACCCGGGGTGCAGTCCTGCTGGGCGGGGCTGTAGCCGCCCCCGCTCACCGCCAACGCCCGGCCTTGTAGGCCGAAGGCCAGCGCGAGCATGGCCGCCGGGGCCAGCAAGAGCTTGGGTGAGATGGTTCGCACGTTTGGTCTCCCGTGATTGCTTAGTGGATTGAGAAGGCAGCGATCGAGCCCAGGTTGCTGAGCGGGTTGATGGTTTGGCTGAGCGGCGTCTGCTTGCAGATGTCGGCGAGGCTGGCGGGCAAGTTGGCGCAGGCCTTGAACTCGGCGTCGCTCTCGGTGGTCCCGCCCCCGATCACGACCGCACCGCTGGTAATCGCCGCGCCCGACGACACCGGGGCCCCCATCGGGAAGGCCCACAGCAGCCGGCCCGAGGCGGCGTCGTAAGCCCGGAGCAGCCCATCGAGCGAGCCGGAGTAGACGACTCCGTTCGCGGCGCTGGTGGGCCCATAGGCGTAGACCTCCGGGGCGGACCACGCAGGGCTTCCCGTCGACGCCGAGAACGCCTTCATGGCGAGCAGCCCGTTGAGCAGGGTGGGCAGGGGCTGTAGCACGGTTCCACCCGTAGCGGGGTCGTAGGTCACCGGCGTGTTTATCGCCGATGCGCCAAAGACCGTCGGAGCTCCCCCGACCTGGGTGACCGCGGTGGTGCCGATGAAGCCGCCGAGCGCGAAACCCGGCTGCAGGTTCCCGTTGCCGGTCTCCGCTTGATGCCAGACGGGACGCCCACTGTTGCGGTCGAGGACCGCGTAGGTGCCGTCCTTGCTGGCCTCGCCGACCACGGCTTGACCCGACGGAAGGGTGAAGAGCTGCGCCGAGGGCCCGTAGTCGTCATCGTTCTGATTGAGGGGGGCCGATCCCTGGAAGCTCCACAGCGGCGACCCGTCGAGCGCCGACACTGCGACGATGGCTTCGGCGTAGGGCTGCCACCTCTTGGTGTAGTCATAGCTCTTGCCCGGCGGGCAGTTCGGGTCGGTCCCCGCGCTCGGGCACTTCGCCGGCGAGTTGTCGGGGCAGTCCGCCGTGCCGAAGTACAGGACCGCCCGGCGCTGCGGCGAGGGGTTCGCTGGGTCGAGGCCGAGTGCCGGCGAGGACCACACGTTGCCGCAGCCGTAGAGGGCGTGGTGGGTGTAGGCCTCGGGGTTGAAGTGCCACACAACAGCGCCGGTCGCGGCGCGGACAGCGAAGACACCTTCGCCCGCGTACCCACTCGCCTGGTTGGCGTCGGAACCGACGATGACCACCGGTCCGCCAGGGGCGCCGGGCCACACCACCGGGGAGGACTCCGCCTCTCCCTGGCTGGTGGGGCTGGCGGGGTCGAGGTCGGTCCGCCACAGCACCCGACGGGCGTCGGTCACAGAGCCGTTGGAGCCGTCGAGCGCGTACAGAGAGCCACCCCCGCCCACGAAGATCATTTGCCTGCCGGCGACCTTGGCCACGGCTGCAGAGGAGGTGATGGTCCCGTAGGCCCCCGTGTGGGAGTCCGCGTTGCCGTCGGCGCGCTTCGGACCGAGCACCGTGGACCACCGCAGCGCGCCGGTGGCCAGGTCGACCGCGTAGAACCGCCCGGACCAGTCCCCGGCGTAAACCACCCCGTCGACGATCGTCGGAGTCGCGGTCACCACGTCGTCGGTGTGCAGGATCCAGCGCGGATGCAGGCCGATCACCGAGGACGGCGCCGGCGCTGACGGGCAGGCGCTCGACATCGTGCGAGCGGGGTCGTGGCCGTACATCGGCCAGTCACACGGCGAGGTCGCGGAGGCCGGCACCTGGACATGCGCCTTGGCCGGGGGCCACCCGGTCCGCGCCCCGGTGTGCCACCCGCTGGCTAGAGCGGGAGGGAGCGCGCCAAGCGTCAACGCCCCCGCAGCGATGGCGCCACCCCACAACCTCCAGCGACGCGTGCCCATTGAGAGTGGGATTCGACGTCGAAAACCCCATTTCCTGCTACAGGGCACACCTGGGCTCATTCGCTCGGCACCCTGAGGACTGGTGCGTCCACCAACAGCGCGCCGAGCTCGGCGAGGCGTACCTTGCCCATGGCGTTGCGCGGCAGGCGGTCTACGAACACGATGCGCTCCGGGACCTTGTAGGCGGCCAGCTGGCGCCGGCAGTACGCGAGTATGACACGCGCGTCAGGTTTGTCCCCCGCGGCCTCGACGGCCGCCCCAACTCGCTGACCGAGGCGCTCGTCTGGCACCCCCATCACCGCAGCGGCGGCCACACCAGGCGCCTGGACGAGAACCCGCTCCACCTCGGCGGGGTAGACGTTGGCCCCTCCGCGGATGATCACATGGCTCCTGCGGCCGAGCACCCGCAGGTGACCGCCCTCCTCGATCGCTCCGAGGTCCCCGGTGCGAAGCGACCCGGCCACCAGCACCTCGGCGGTCGCCTCGGGCTGTCCCCAGTAGCCCAGAAACGGCCGGTACGCCCCCGCCCAGCGCCCCTCGGAGGCAGCGGAGAGGAGCAGCTCGCCGTCGACCGCGTTGACCGAGAGGTGGTCCAGGGGACGCCCGCTTGTGCCCGCCGGGCGTTCGCCATCCAAGTCGTCAAGGCTCACCAGCGCAGGAGCCTCGGTCAACCCGTAGGTGCGTATGACCCGGACCGAGAAGCGTTTCT
>JBPCRR010000114.1:0-2798 GCA_050996645.1 Acidimicrobiales bacterium
GACGCCACCCTGGTCACGTCCTACTACGACTGGTCCGACATCGATCCCACCTGGAAGGAGGCCGGCATATTCCCGGTCATCTCCGAGGGTGCTCTGCGGGCCACGCTCGGCATCCTCGACCGCACCGTCCGACGCCGGGGCGCCACCGGTTAGAACACCGGAGCGCCACCGGGTAGCCCAAGAGCAAACCGCGCGGTTGCTCAGTTCTCGGCGCCCCCACCGAACCCGCCGACCAGCTCGGGAAACGAGGAGATGAACTCCAACGAGGCTCCCTCGGACGCCGCCGGACAGGAAACGACCAGCCAGGTGACCCCCACCTCCTCCAAAGCGGCGACCGCCGCACCGTGGTCGCCGTCGCGAGCGCCCCAAACCAACGCGTCGCTGTAGGCGACCGCCACGTCGATGCGCGAGCCACGGCGCCCAGCCATGTCCTTCATCTGGCGGATCCTCGACGCCAGGTCCTGAGCCGAGGCCAAGGATGCCGTGCGGGCGGTCGACACGACCTGGGGCGGGGCTGTCAGGGGCATCCAGCCCTGGGCCCACCCCGCCACCCGGCGCAAGGTCAGCTGGGAGTTACCGCCTATCCAGATGGGGATGGGATCCTGGACCGGCCTGGGCCGGCCCTGGATGTCGCGGGCATCGAAGTGTAGGCCCGTATAGGAAAAGGGATCGCCGCTCCAGTGCTTCGGGAGCACTTCCATGGCCTCGTCGAAGACCTGGTTGCGCTCGGCGAAGTCCGCGCCGACAGCGTAGAACTCCGACTTCAAATAGCCGGTTCCCACGCCAAGGGTCAGTCGGCCCTTCGAGAGCTTGTCGACGGTTGCCGCCGACTTGGCCAAGAGCAGCGGGTTGCGGTAGGGCACGACCGTCAGGTACGTGAGCAGCCGCAGGCGCGAGGTGACCGCGGCAACGTGGGCCAGTGCGATGAAGGGGTCGAGGCTCTGGTGGCCGCCGGCGGCCAACCATCGAGCGCCGGGGGCGGGATGCTCAGTGAAGCTGAACCCGTCCCAGCCAGCGGCCTCCGCCGCGATCGCCAACGTGGCGACGTCGCCAGCGTCGAGCATGTCCGTGGACGTGCCCCTCATCTCCGGGTACTGGAAGACGTAGCGCATGGTTTTCCCCTTGGAACAGTGGCCCATTGAGCAGTGACTTGGAACAGTGAGACGCTCTCAGAGCGTCCGGTACGCCCCGCCGTCGACGAGGATCTGCGCGCCGTTGACGTGACGCGAATAATCGCTGGCGAGGAACAGGCACGCGCCGACCAGGTCCTCGGGCTGACCGATGCGGCCCATAGGGTTTCTCGCCGCGGCGCCTGCCTTTGCTTCGGGGTCCCATGCCTCGGCGATAGCGGTGTCGAAGGCGCCGGGTAGCAAAAGGTTGGCTCGGACCTTTGGCGCCCAAGCCCCGGCGACGCCCAACGTCAGCGCGTTGAGCGCCGCTTTGGCCATGGCGTAGGGCAGATCCGCCGGTGTGGGGCGGAGGGAACCAGCGCTGCTGACATTGATGATCGAGCCCCCGCGTCCATCGGCCATGCGCGACCCGAACAGGACGCTGAGGCGGAACGGGCCGCGCGCGTTCACCGCGTGCACCTTGTCGTAGTACTCCGCGCTGACCGACGGGAGGTCCGGGTAAAGCGGCGACATGCCGGCGTTGTTGACCAGGACGTCGCAGGAGCCGAAGTGGCCGTAGACGGTCTCGACCAGCCTGTCGCAGTCCTCCCAGTGCCCGACGTGGCAGCCGACCCCGAGGGTCTGGACACCCGTCAGCGAGTGGATCTCGGCCGCTGCCGATCTGCAGACGTCCGTCTTCCTGCTGGCGATGACGACGTCTGCACCCGCTCGTGCGAAGCCCTCGGCAACTGCGCGTCCTATGCCGCGGCTGCCGCCGGTCACGACCGCCACCCGCCCGCGCAGGTCGAACGGTTCGCCGGTGCCAGGCACTACCCGATCTCCTTCGTCTTGGCCACCGTCCTGTCGACGGAGTATTTGCTGGATGCCGCCAGCTCCGCGGCGCTCGCCATCAAGTCGACAACGAGAGGACCGAAAGCCAATGTTTTCTCGTTGCCGCCCTCCCCCCTGGTCGCCCGGGCGAAGCCCTGCTCGAGCACGATCGCCAGCTTCCATTTGGCGAGGACCATGTAGTAGTCGATGTCATCGACCTGGCGGCCGGAGTGTCGGTGATAGTGCTCCAGCAGCTCCGACCTCGTCGGCATGCCGGCCAGGTCGACGTAGCCCAAGGAGACGTCGTGGCCGGCCTCGTCGGGCCACTGTTGCAGCACCCAGCCGAGGTCAAGCTTGGGATCGCCGATGGTCCCCATTTCCCAGTCGATGATCGCCGCCAGCCGCGCCGGGGCGCCGTGGTGGTACAGCACGTTGGCGAACTGGTAGTCGCCGTGCATGATCCCCGGGATGAAGTCGATGGGCCGGTGGGCCCCGAGCCAGGCCGTCGCCTCCTCCAGTCCCGGTAGGTCGCGGGTCTTCACCCTGTCCAGGAACGCCAGCCAGCGGCCCACTTGGCGATCGTGGAAGCCGTCGGGATGACCCAGGTCGCCCAGGCCACGGGCGTTCCAATCCACGCAGGAGAGCCGAGCTATCCCTTCGACGAGTTCGAACGCCAAGCCCCGGCGCGCCTGAAGGTCGGTGTCGAAAGGCGGCGGCCACCCGCCGGAGGTCATGGGGGACCACCCCTCGATGAAGCCCATCAGATAGAAGTTGCACCCGAGCACGCTGCGATCGGTGCAGAGAGCGATCGCCGGGGTATGAGGCACATCGGTGCCCTCCAGGGCTTCGGTGAGGCGC
>JBPCRR010000122.1:0-2644 GCA_050996645.1 Acidimicrobiales bacterium
CTGTACCTGCTCCACGTCGATCCCCTGCGCACCCACCCCGACCGGACCCTGTGGGAGCGCGCGCTCGAGCAGGCGACGGTGATCGCCCACGAGTCGACGATGACCGAGACCGTGCGCAGGTACGCCAAGGTGGTGTTCCCGGCCGAGTCCTATGCCGAGAAGGGGGGCACCGTCACCCATCCCGACGGCCGCCTCCAGCGCCTGCGACCGGCGATCGGAAACCCGGGTGAGGTGCGCAGCGAGTGGCGCGTGCTCGCCGAGCTGGCCGAGCGCATCGGCCACGGACTCGGCGTGCTCACCGGCGAGATGGCCACCGCGCAGCTGGTCGAGGCTGTGCCCTTCTATGCCCGGCTCACCCTCGAGGACATCGGCGGCCGCGGCGTGCGCTGGCAGGAGCGCGTGGCTGCGAGCGCCATGCCCGAGGGCACGCCGGGACCGTTTGAGCTCGAGGCCCCCACGGCCGCGCCGGCCCCGAACGGCGCGCTGCGTCTGGGCACGTTCCGCTCGATCTGGGCAGCCAAGGAGGTCGAGATCTCGCCATCGCTGAAGTTCCTGGCCGCGCGCCAGCGCGCCGAGCTCTCGCCCGCCGACGCCGAGCGCCTGGGCGTCGAGCACGGGGAGCCGGTGGAGGTCGTCCATGATGGGGCCAGCGTGCATGCCATCGCCGCCGTGCGGGCGAACCTGCCCGCCGGGACCGTCTTCCTCGAGGAGGCCACGGCGACCGAGCCCGTCAACATCCTCACCGACGGGGAGCAACGACTCGTACAGGTCCGGCGGCCGTGATGGGACTCGCGGTCGTGAACTACTACGAGCCCGCCTGGGTGCAGCTGGTCAAGGGGGTCGTCGTGTTCGCCGTCGGTCTGCAGCTCGTCCCGGTCATCCTCGTCGTCGAACGCAAGCTGCTCGGGCGCTTCCAGGGCCGTTACGGGCCCAACCGCGTCGGCCCCTACGGCATGCTCCAGCCGCTGGCCGACATCGGAAAGCTCCTGACCAAGGAGCAGTTCCGCCCCTCGACGTCGACCGGGCTGCTCTTCGCGCTGGGGCCCATCATCTCGATCATCACCGCGGTGGCCGCCTTCGCGATCATCCCGTTCGGCGACACGCACGACATCTTCGGCACCAAGGTGGGCCTGTACGGCCTCGACGTCTCGATCGGTCCGCTCTACGCCTTCGCCTTCGGGGCGATCGCCTTCTACGGGCTCATGCTCGGCGGCTGGGCATCGGGCTCGAAGTACTCGTTCCTCGGGGCGATGCGCTCCGCCGCCCAGCTCATCTCCTACGAGGTCTCGCTCGGCCTGTCGCTGGTCGGGGTGGTGATGACCGCCGGCACCCTCTCGCTGACCGGAATCGTCCACGCCCAGGCCGGCATGTGGTACTTCATTCCGCAGTTCGTCGGCTTCTTGATCTTCCTGGTCGCAGGGTTCGCCGAGGCCAACCGCACCCCGTTCGACCTGGCCGAGGCTGACGCCGAGATCGTGGGCGGTTACAACACCGAGTACGGCGGCGGGCGCTTCGCGTCCTACTACTTCGCCGAGTACCTGAACATCCTCGTGATCTCGGGCATCGCGGTGACGATGTTCCTCGGCGGTTGGCTGCTGCCGTTCGGCATCGACCCGCCCGGCTGGGTCGAGCCCTTTGTGGTGCTGGCCAAGATGTTCCTCTTCGTCCTGCTCTTCATCTGGATCCGCGCCACCGTTCCCCGCCTGCGCTACGACCAGCTGATGAGCTTCGGGTGGAAGATCCTCCTGCCCCTGGCCACCGTCAATGCCCTCATAACCGCAATCCTCGTGGTGGTGACCCACTGATGACCTGGAGTCCCGGAGACGACGTGATCGAAGTGCAGCGCGGCCCCGATCCCGGTGGCGGCGGCGGCCTCTACCGTGCCTTCGGCGAGACGCTGCGGGGCCTGAAGACGACCTTCGGGCGCCTCGTCGAGGGACCCACCACGTTCCAGTATCCAGAGGAGAAGGTTCCCGTCTACCCTCGCTTCCGCGGGCGCCACAAGCTGCACACCTTCGAGGACACGGGCCTGGAGAAGTGCGTCGGCTGCTCCCTGTGCGCGGCGGCCTGCCCGGCCGACTGCATCCGCGTGGTGGCGGCCGAGAACACGCCCGAGGTGCGCGTGTCGGCCGGCGAGCGCTACGCCGCGGTGTATGAGATCAACATGAGCCGCTGCATCTTCTGCGGCTACTGCGAGGTCGCCTGCCCCTTCGACGCGATCACCATGGGCCACGACTACGAGCTCTCGGACTACAACCGCGGTGACCTCATCTTCACCAAGGAGATGCTGCTCGACGAGCCGCTGGAGCGGACCCCGCTGCGCTCGGAGGGTGAGTGAGCGAGGTCCTGTTCTTCATCGCTGGCGTGGGCGCCATCGCGGGGGCGATGGGCGTCATCGTCCTGGGCAACCCGTTCTACACGGTCCTCTCGCTGGTCTTTCACCTGCTGTCTCTGGCTGCCCTGTTCCTCCTCCTGCACGCGGAGTTCGTGGCCGCGGCGCAGGTCGTCGTCTACGCGGGAGCGGTGATGGTCCTCTACGTGTTCGTGGTCGCCTACATCGGCGGCCAGGACACTCCCCTAGGCGTCCCGGGCTCGACGCTGCGCACCGCCGCGCCCCTGTTCGCGGGCGTGCTGGCCGTGGAGC
>JBPCRR010000178.1:0-11297 GCA_050996645.1 Acidimicrobiales bacterium
GCCGCGCCCTCCCGCTCGCGCGCCAGACCCCGGCCCGGTGCCAGCGAGCCGTGAAAGCCGACGCGTGGGACCTTGCCGCAGGCGATCTGGTGACAGGCGATCTGGTGCCAGGGTCGCCGCCATTTGACGGGGCGGTGGACGTTGCCCGCATCGAGCGGGCCGTGCGGGAGATCCTCGAAGCCATCGGCGAGGACCCCGACCGCGACGGGCTCCTGCGGACGCCCATGCGGGTGGCCCGCATGTACGAGGAGCTGTTCGGCGGCGTCGGGGAGGACCCGGGAGGGCACCTGATGGTGACCTTCGACGCCGACCACGACGAGATGGTGATGGTCAAGGACATCACCATGGCGAGCATGTGCGAGCACCACCTCATGCCCTGGATCGGGCGTGCCCACGTCGCCTACATCCCCAACGAGGACGGCCGCATCACCGGGCTGTCCAAGCTGGCGCGCCTGGTCGAGGGCTACTCCCGAAGGCCCCAGGTCCAGGAGCGGCTGACCTCCCAGGTGGCCGACACCCTCGAGCGCGTCCTCGATCCCCGTGGCGTGCTCGTGGTCGTCGAGGCCGAGCACCTGTGCATGTCGATGCGGGGCGTGCGCCGCCCGGGCGCGCTCACGGTGACCTCCGCCGTGCGGGGGGTGTTCCGCGACAGCGTGGCGGCCCGTGCCGAGGCGATGAGCTTCCTCCACGACGGCCGGCGCTAACACCCCCCGGTAGCCTGACTGGGTGGTTCTCGTCATGGGAGTGCTCAACGTCACCCCCGACTCGTTCTCCGACGGCGGGGAGTGGTTCGAAGCCGACCGTGCCGTGGCCCACGGGCGCCGGCTGATCGCCGAGGGGGCAGACATAGTCGACGTGGGGGGGGAGTCGACCCGCCCTGGTGCACGGCCCGTGGCCGAGGACGAGGAGCTGCGCCGGGTGATCCCGGTCATCGAGGCGCTCGCCGGCGAGGTGCGCCTCTCGGTGGACACACGCAAGGCGACGGTGGCGCGGGCCGCGGTTGGCGCCGGGGCCAAGCCGATCAACGACGTCTCCGCCGAGCTGTGGCCGGTGGCCGCCGAGCCGGGAGCCGGATGGGTGGCGATGCACATGCCCGCCGACCCGTCGGTCATGCAGGACCACGCCAAGTACGACGACGTCATGGCCGAGGTCCGCGCCCATCTGGTCTGGCGCGCCGAGCGGGCGGCGGAGGGTGGCGTCGGCGAGATCTGGATCGACCCTGGCATAGGGTTTGGAAAGACCCCCGAGCACAACCTGGTCCTGCTGCGAGACCTCGACTCCCTAGTCGCCACCGGGTGGCCCGTGGTCGTGGGGACCAGCCGGAAGAGCTTCCTCGGGAAGCTGTGCCCAGCAGCCGACGGCTCGTCGGCGCCGGTCTCTGACCGCCTGGAGGCCTCGGTCGCCTCGGCGGTCTGGGCGATGACGAGGGGCGCAGCGATGGTCCGGGTGCACGACGTCCGGCCGACCGCGCAGGCCGCCTGCCTGTACTCTTCGGAGCACCGGAACCGCCTGGAGGAGCCCTCTCGGGCGCCGACCGGGCCGGATCTAAGAAGCCGGAGCGCAGGAAGGCAGCGACATGAAGGGCAAATGGGCCAAAGGCATCCCGCCGCGGTTTTTCGCGTGGATAATCGAAGGCAAGCTGGCGGTCAGCGAGCGCCCAGGCGGCTACGCCCGCAACCACCGGAAGGTGCGCCGCCATGAGGAGATCCTCTGGCTGCGCAACGAAGGCGTTACGCGGGTGGTCTCGCTCCTGCCCTCACCCCACAACCTCCACGCCTACGATGAGCTCGGCGTGGCCTGGAGCCACGTGCCGTTCAGCCCTCACGACGACCCGGCCCTCGTCCTGCCCGAGCTCTACGACACGATCACCCATGCCCTGACCGCCGGCGAGCAGGTTCTGGTCCACCAGGAGGAGATCAACGACCGCCTCATGGGGGTGATGGCCGGCTACCTCAGGTGGTCGGGGATGCCGCGGTCGGCTCCCCAGATCATCGCGATGGTCGAGGGCGGGCTGCACCGCCAGATGGGCCCCGACGGCCGGGAGTTGGTGGCGCTGGTTCCCACCCTCAAAGGCCGCGCCCCCGAGCCGCTCACGCAGTGATGGCCGAGCGGGGGACCGCCAGGAGCGGCGCCGATCGAATCGAGCTAAAGGGGCTCCGGGTCGTCGGCACCCACGGAGCGCTCCCCGAAGAGCGCGACAGGGCGCAGCCGTTCGAGGTTGACCTGCTCCTCGTGGCTGACCTCTCGGCCGCCGCGGCCAGTGACCGCCTGGCCGAAACCGTCGACTACGGGGCCTTGTGCGCAGCAGTGGAGCGGGTCCTGCAGGGGCCTCATGTGGAGCTGTTGGAGCACCTCGCTGCGAGGATCGTGGGGGAGGTGCTGGCGGTGGCTGCGCCGTTGACAACCGAGGTGACCGTTACGGTTCGCAAGCTCCGACCTCCGGTCCCGCTGGACCTGGCCTCGGCCGCGGTGACGATCACGCGGGCGGCGCCGCCGAGTTGAGCGGGCCGACCTCCGCAAAACCCAGGCGGGCGTTCCTCGGCCTCGGGTCCAACCTCGGCGACCGCCGGTTCCATCTCGCTGGAGCGGTGGCAGCCCTGCCCTATGTGGTGGCGGTCTCCGGGGTGTACGAGACCGACCCGGTCGGCGGGCCACCCGACCAGGGTCCGTTTCTCAACTGTGTGGTGGAGCTTGCGACCGCTGCCACGCCCCGCCAGCTGCTCGAGGTGGCCCAGGCGACGGAGGCCGCCGCCGGCCGGGTGCGCCACGAAAGGTGGGGACCGCGGACCCTTGACGTCGACGTGCTGCTGGTGGGAGACGTCAGCGTCGACGAGGAGGACCTCACGGTCCCGCACCCCCGCATCTGGGAGAGGGGGTTCGTTCTGGTACCGCTGGGCGACCTTGCTCCAGAGCTGGTGTCTGGCAGGCTCACGCCCCAACTTGTCCAAGGCGTGCGCCCCGCCGGTAGGCTCTGAGGCGGAATCGGACTGCACCCTCACCCCATCCGGGGCCGGGGCGGTATCGGTCTGCGAGGTAGATGTTGACCACCCAAACTCAACCGGTGACCGCCGCCGCCCTCTCCCGGCCGGAGGTCGTCGACGATCTGGGCCGTTGGCGGGACCGGATGGCCGCCGAACGAGCTGCCGGCGCGCGCATCGCTCTGGTGCCGACGATGGGGGCACTGCACGGCGGGCACCTTTCACTACTTCGGCGTGCCCGGGCGGACTGCGACTTGGTCGCGATGACCGACTACGTCAACCCGCTGCAGTTCGCCCCCGCGGAGGACCTCGCTTCTTACCCGAGGGACCTCGAGCGCGACCTGGCCCTGGCCGCCGCCGCCGGCGCCCACTGCGTCCTCGCCCCGACCCCCGAGCAGATGTGGCCGCAGCCGCCTCTCGTCACCGTCCGCGTGGGCCGCCTGTCCGAGACGCTGGAGGGACGATCGCGGCCGGGCCACTTCGACGGGGTTGCGACCATCGTCGCCAAGCTGCTCGCGGCCACCGGTCCTTGCCGGGCGTACTTCGGCGAGAAGGACTTCCAGCAGCTCGCCATCATCGTCCGCTTGGTGGCCGACCTGTCCCTACCCGCAGACGTGGTGGGCTGCCCAACGGTCCGAGAGACCGACGGGCTCGCCTTGTCCAGCCGCAACGCCTACCTCAGTGCTGAGGAGCGGGCCGCCGCGCCGCGGCTGTACTGGGCCCTGCTCGCGGGCAAGCGAGCCATCGAGGACGAGGGGGTCAGCGAACCCGCGGTCGTGCGGCATGCGATGGCCCGCGCCCTCGCGGGGGAGCCGCGCTTCGACCTCGACTACGCCGAGGTGGTCGACCCGGCAACAATGGCGGTCCCCGCCCGCCTCGGTGGCGACGTGAGGCTGCTGATCGCGGCGAGGGTTGGGCGCACACGGCTGATAGACAACGTCGCGGCCGTGGCCCCCGCTCCGGCCGTCGCGCCCCCGGCTACCAACCACCCAGAACCCCCCAACGCCAGCTCGCCAGAGGGAGAACCCTGATGCGCCGACGCATGCTCAAGTCCAAGATCCACCGGGCGACGGTTACCGACGCCAACCTCAACTACGTCGGCTCGATCAGCCTCGACACCGAGCTGATGTCGGCTGCCGACATCGCCGAATGGGAGCAGGTCGCTGTCCTCGACATCGACAACGGGGCTCGTTTCGAGACCTACGCCATCGCCGGCACGAGCGGCCAGGTCTGCCTCAACGGCGCCGCTGCTCGGCTGGTCCAACCGGGTGACAAGGTGATCGTGCTCACCTACGCCGACTACGCCGACGAGGAGCTGGAGGGCTTCGCACCCACTGTCGTCCACGTCGACGAGGCCAACCGCGCCGTCGGAGATGGCCTGCCCGCGCAGGCTCCCGCGCCGGTAGTCACGCCCTCGGCCGCGGAAGCTCTCACTCCCGCGGCCGCGCCGCCTCCCACTCCCGCGACCGCGCCGGCGCCTTCGCCCGCGCCAGTGCTGGCGTCGGGCCTGCAGCCCGCCGGCCACGCTGTCTGAACTGTGCCGGCCCCTGACCTCGACCTGCTCGTTCTGGGGAGCGGGGTGGCGGGCCTGACGGCCGCGGTTCGCGCCGCGGCTGAGCCGGGCTTCAGGGTCGGAGTGCTGTCGAAGGCCGACCTGGCCAGCTCCGCGTCTGCGTGGGCCCAAGGCGGCGTCGCGGCGGTGCTGAGCGAGGAAGGGACCGGCCTGGGCGCCGCATCGGGCTACCCCGACAACGCCCGGCCGCCAGACTCGGTCGAGCTTCACATCGCCGACACCCTGGCCGCTGGCGCCGGGCTATGCGATCCCGACGCGGTGGCCGTCCTGGTGGCCGAAGGACCGCTGCGCGTCCTGGACCTCGTCGGCGCTGGCGCCAACTTCGACCGTGACCCGCGTGGGGCTCTGCACCTGGCCCGGGAGGGCGGCCACTCGACCGCGCGCGTGGTGCACGCCGGCGGCGCCGCGACCGGAGCAGAGATCCAACGAGCGCTGGTAGAGGCGACCCGCCGCTCGACCTGCCGCCTGTGGGAGGGGTGGTTCGCGCTGGACCTAGTGGTCGAGGGCGGCCGGTGCAAGGGGGTCCGCGCGGAAGGCCCCGACGGCACCTGCGAGGAGTTGCGCGCCGCCCACACCCTGGTGGCGACGGGAGGCGCGGGCCAGCTGTTCGCGGTCACCACCAACCCGCCGCAGTCGACCGGGGACGGCATAGCGATGGCGCTTCGTGCCGGGCTGGCGGTGGCCGACATGGAGTTCATGCAGTTCCATCCGACCGCGCTCCACGACGACGCCATGCCCCGCAGCCTTCTGTCGGAGGCGCTGCGGGGCGAGGGTGCGCTGCTGCGCGATCGCGACGGCCAGCGCTTCGTGGACGAGCTGTCGCCCCGCGACGTCGTGGCCCGAGCGATGGCAGCCCGGATGCTCGACACCGACGCCGAGCACCTGTGGCTCGACGCGACGCCCGTCGACGACCTCGACAAGAGGTTCCCCACGCTGGCCGCGCCGCTGCGGGCGGCGGGCCTGGACCCAGCCCGCGATTGGCTCCCGGTCGCGCCGGCGGCGCACTACCTGGCCGGCGGGGTGATGACCGATCTGGACGGGGCGTCCGAGCTGGCCGGGCTCTGGGCGGCGGGCGAGGCCGCTTGCACGGGTGTGCACGGCGCGAACCGCCTGGCGTCGAACTCCTTGCTCGAAGGCATGGTCTTTGCTGCTCGGGTCGTGGATGCAATAGGTAGGGGAAAGGAGTCCCCCGCCCCCACAGGTGTGTTGCGTCCCGTGCTCGGTGGAGGCGAGCCGGGAGCGGTCGGTGTCCGGCGCCTCGACGACGCGCTCCCGGCGTGGCTGCCGGCGTGGGTGCCCGACCCTCCCGAGGGTCGCCGGGATCTCCAACGCGCGATGAGCGTCGGCGCAGGTGTCCTGCGAAGCGCCGAGTCCCTCGCCGGCGCCGCCAAGGAGGTGGAGCGCCTCGCAGCACCGTCCGCCGCCCCGCCAGGTCCCGCCGGCGGGGCCAGCGCCGGCCACGAGATGGCCAACCTGTTGACCGTGGCGTGTGCCCTCCTCGGTGCCGCGAGCGGCCGGGAGGAAAGCCGAGGCTGCCACAGCCGCCGCGACTTTCCCGAGACCTCAGCCGCCTTCGCCCACCGGTTCGTACAGTGAGCTGGTTGGCGCAGTGAGCTGGCTCGACCCGCCGATGAGCGCGGTGCGCGACGTGGTCGCCCGGGCGCTCGCCGAGGACCTGGGGGTCTTCGGCGACCTGACCGCAGGCCTGATGCCCGAGGGCGCCACTGGGCGAGGGGTCATCGCCTCCCGCGGGGAAGGGGTCCTGGGTGGTCGGCTCGCGGCCGCGGTGGCGTTCGAGATGGCGGCGCCGTCGTTGGACGTGCAGTGGCGTGCCGGTGACGGCGCCGAACTTGTGGCCGGGCAGGTGATCGCGGCGGTGTCGGGTCCGCTGGCTCCCTTGCTGACCGTGGAGCGCACGGTGCTCAACCTGCTCGGCCACCTCTCCGGCGTCGCCTCCCTCACCCGGCGCTACGTCGACGCAGCGGCGCCGCGCGCCCGGGTCCGCGACACCCGCAAGACGACCCCCGGCCTCCGGGCCCTGGAGAAGGCGGCGGTGCGCGCCGGCGGGGGAGTCAACCACCGCGGCTCGCTGTCCGACGGGGTACTGGTCAAGGACAACCACCTGGCGGGGATGACCATCCACGAAGCGGTGGCAGCCGCCAAGGCCCGCTGGCCTTCCCACCCCTGCCAGGTGGAATGCGACACGCTGGAGCAGGTCGCGCTGGCTCTGGACGCCGGCGCCGACCTCCTCCTGGTCGACAACATGAACCCCGACCAGGTGCGAGAGGCCGTCGGGATGGCTGCCGGCCGGGCGCCGGTGGAGGTGTCGGGGCGTGTAGGCCTCGACCAGGTGGCCGCGTACGCGGCTGCCGGCGCCGACTTCATCTCGGTTGGAGCCCTGACCCATTCGGCGCCGGTGCTCGACATCGGCCTGGACCTCCAGGAGCGCTGAACGGTGCTCGTGGCCATCGACGTCGGCAACACCCAGACCCTCATCGGGCTCTTCGGCGAGGACGGCGATGCCGGCGCCGCGCGCGGCCCGGAGCTGGTGCACCACGGGAGGGTGTCGACGGTCGCCGCCCGCACCGCTGACGAGCTCGGCCTGCAGCTCAACCAGCTGTTCCGCATGCAGGGCCTCGACCCCCACGAGGCGATCACGGGGGTGGCCGTCGCGTCGGTGGTTCCAAGGCTGCGCGCTTCGCTGCGGGAGATGACCGACAAGTGGCTCAAGGTCGACACGGTCATCCTCGAGCCCGGCGTCAAGACCGGCATGCCGATCCTCTACGACAACCCCAAGGAGGTGGGAGCGGACCGCATCGCCGATGCGGTCGCGGCCTTCGAGCGCCATGGCGGGCCGACGATCGTGATTGACTTCGGCACCGCCACGACCTTCGAGGTCGTCTCGGCGAAGGGCGAGTACCTGGGCGGCGTCATCCTGCCAGGCATAGAGATCTCCCTGGAGGCATTGTTCGCGCGCGCTGCCCTGCTACCTCGAGTCGAGCTGGTGGAGCCGCGCAACGTGCTCGCCAGGAACACCGTGGAGTCGGTGCAGTCGGGGGCCATATACGGCTTCTCCGCCCAGGTCGACGGGCTCTGCCGGCGCCTCAAGGAGGAGGTCGGGCCCGCGACGGTGGTGGCGACGGGCGGGCTAGCCGGTTTGATCGGTCCTTATTGTGAGGCCATCGACCATCACGAGCCGTGGCTCACCCTCGAAGGCCTGCGGATCATCTTCGCCCGCAACGCGAGGTCGTCTTGACCGGGCCGGGCATCCCGTACCGTTTCGATCCCACAGCCACGGCGGCGGAGCTGGCAGCGCGGTACGCCGCGCTGGCGCCAGAGGAGGAGTCGGGCCAGACGGTCACCGTCGCCGGGCGACTCATGCTTCGTCGGGAGATGGGCAAGCTGGCGTTTGGCGACCTGCGCGACGCCGCGGGGTCGATCCAGCTGTTCGCCGGCGCCAAGTGGACCGCGGACTTCGGCGGGTTCACGGCGCTGTCGCTGGGGGACTGGATAGGGGCCACCGGCGAGGTGGTCCGCACCCGAAGCGGTGAGCTGTCGGTCAAGCTCGCCGACTGGGTCCTGCTCGCCGAGGCGCGCCGCAGCTTCGGCGACAAGTGGAGGGGCATCTCCGATGTGGACCTGCGCTACCGGCAGCGCTACGCCGACCTGTGGGCCAACGAGGACTCCCGCAAGAGCCTGCTGATCCGCAGCCGGGTGATCTCGGGGACCCGGCGATGGCTCGAGGAGCGCGGGTTTCTCGAGGTGTAGACGCCCGTGTTCCACCCCATCCCCGGTGGCGCCACGGCGCGGCCGTTTGTCACCCACCACAACGCCTTGGACCTCGACCTGTACCTACGGGTGGCGCCGGAGCTCTATCTCAAGCGCCTAGTGGTCGGGGGTTTCCTCCGGGTCTTCGAGATCGCGCGCGTGTTCCGCAACGAGGGGCTGTCGCCGCGGCACAACCCGGAGTTCACGATGCTCGAGCTCTATCAGGCCTACGCGGACTACACGGACATGATGACCCTGACCGAGGAGCTGGTGGCCCACCTCGCCACCGACATCTGCGGGACCACCTCCCTGACCTACGCCGGCCAACCGTTGGAGCTGGCCCCGCCGTGGAGGCGGGCGACCCCTACAGAGCTGGTGGCTGAGCGCACCGGTGAGGAGCTTGACGTCACCACTCCGATCGACGAGCTTCGCCGGGCGGCGGCGGCGCACGATGTTCTTCTCGAGGGGTCGTGGGGACCGGGCAAGGTCCTGCTCGAGATTTACGAGAAGACCACCGAGGGCCACCTTTGGGGACCGGTGTTCGTCATGGACTACCCGTTGGAAGTTTCTCCGCTGGCCCGGGACCACCGGAGCCGTCCGGGCCTGGTGGAGCGCTTCGAGCCCATCGTCGCTGGTCGCGAGCTCGGCAACGCCTTCAGCGAGCTGACCGACCCGGGCGAGCAACGGGCCCGCTTCGAGCACCAGGCGGCCGCAAGAGCCGCCGGCGACGACGAGGCGATGGCCGTCGACGAGGACTACCTGCGGGCGCTCGAGTTCGGCCTGCCTCCCACGGGTGGGCTCGGCATCGGCATGGACCGCCTGGCCATGCTGCTATCGGGTGCCGATGCGATCCGGGACGTGATCGCTTTCCCCACCCTGCGCCCCGAGCCTGCGAGGAGCCCCGACCCGGGCCCCCATTCCCCCGGGCTGCCCTGAGCTCATGACCCCTCCCGGCTCGGGTTACGGCGAGTCGAGGGTCTCGAGCAAGCGGCTCCCGAGGCGGCCCAGCGACTCGACGCCCGCCCCTCCTGCGTCGCGCAGCGGCGACAGGGCCTCCGAGGCGCGTGCAGCCCAGCCGGACGCGTCGGCGATCGAGGCTTCCACCGCTGCGCTGGCGACCACGAGGTCCCGAGCCTTGTCCCTCGTGGGGCCGTCGATGGTCCCGTCTAGCAGCGCCCGCAGCTCCGGGCCCAACTCGGGCAGCGCAAGGGCCTTGATTACCGGCAAGGTGTAGGTGCCCTCCACCATGTCGTGGCCGGCGGGCTTGCCGAGGACTTCCTCGCTGGCGACCAGGTCTCGGATGTCGTCCCAGATCTGGAAAGCCATCCCGAAGCAGCGTCCGAACTCGGTCAGCGCCTCGGTCGCCTCGGTGCCTGCGCCGCTCACCAGCGCCCCGATGCGCGACGACGTCGCCATCAGGGCCGCGGTCTTGCCCTCGATAGCGCGTAGGTAGGCCTCCTCCGGCCGTCCGGGGTCGAAGGCGAACTCCATCTGGGACACCTCGCCCCGGCACAGCTGGCCGATCGTGCGGGCCAGCAGCGCCGCCACCTCAGTGCCGAGCGAGGCGGCGATCTCCGACGCCTTGGCCAGTAGGAAGTCCCCGACGAGTATGGCCACGAGGTTGCCCCAGCGCGCGTTGACGCTCGAGACCCCTCTGCGCTCCCCAGCCGCGTCGATCACGTCGTCGTGGTAGAGCGATCCGAGATGGACGAGCTCGACCGACACCGCGCCGGCCACCACCTCGTCGGTCGCCTCGGCGCCGCATGCCGCTGCCGCGGCCAGAACCAGCGCCGGGCGCAGACGCTTGCCGCCCGCGGCGATGAGGTGGCCAGCCACTTCGGAGAGGAACCTGTCGTCGCTGCCAACCGCCGCCGACAGCTCGCGCTCCACCCGGGCCAGCGACGCCTCGAGGTTGGGAAGACCGAGCTGCTCAACGACGTTCACTCCCATGAAGCGTAGGCCAATGGCGTGACCGTGACGAAACCCCTGGCGCACCCACCTGTGCTCCCGGGCCGGCAGCGAAGGGGACATCAGATTGACAGGGCCGCCAGGTACACTGGCGGGACGAAGGACCAGAGGAGTCCAACTTGTTCGAACGCTTTACAGACCGAGCCCGGAGAGTCCTGGTACTGGCGCAAGAGGAAGCGCGGCTCCTGAACCACAACTTCATCGGGACCGAGCACATCCTCCTCGGTCTTATCCACGAAGGTGAGGGGGTGGCTGCCAAGGCCCTCGAGTCGCTCGGCATCAGCCTCGAGGCCGTGCGCGAGAAGGTCGAGGAGACCATCGGTCCCGCCGGGTCGGCCACCACCGGTTCCCCGCCGTTCACACCGCGGGCCAAGAAGGTCCTCGAGCTCTCGCTCCGAGAGGCCCTGCAGCTGGGCCACAACTACATCGGCACCGAGCACATGCTGCTCGGCCTCGTGCGCGAGGGCGAGGGTGTGGCCGCCCAGGTGCTCGTGAGCCTGGGAGCGGACTTGACGCGGGTTCGCCAGCAGGTCATCTCGCTGCTGTCGGGATACCAGTCCGGCTCCGGCAAGGAGGGTGCTCCCGCAGGCGCAGGTGTTGGCGCCTCGAGCACGGAAGCTCCCGCCGGCTCCCCGGTGCTGGACCAGTTCGGGCGCAACCTCACCCAACTGGCGCGCGAGCGTAAGCTCGACCCGGTCATCGGCCGTGAGCGCGAGATAGAGCGGGTGATGCAGGTCCTGTCCCGGCGCACCAAGAACAACCCGGTGCTCATCGGGGAGCCCGGTGTCGGCAAGACCGCGATCGTCGAGGGGCTCTCCCAAAAGATCGTCTCCAACGACGTTCCCGAGACCATCAAGGGCAAGCAGCTCTACACCCTCGACCTCGGCGCCCTCGTCGCCGGCTCGCGCTACCGCGGCGATTTCGAGGAGCGCCTGAAGAAGGTGCTCAAGGAGATCCGCACCCGCGGCGACATCATCCTGTTCATCGATGAGCTGCACACCCTCGTCGGC
>JBPCRR010000232.1:0-4010 GCA_050996645.1 Acidimicrobiales bacterium
TAACGGTCTTTGAGCACCTGGACCTGCTTTGTGCCTACCACCACGGGCTAAAGACCCAACACGGCTGGGCGCTGGTCGAAGGAGTCGGCAAACGTGGCTTCGTCGCCCCCGACGACCCCCGCCACCCCGGCAACCTCCGCCCCCGCAACCGCAGCCCCGGGTCCCAACGGCCGCGTTCCCACCCGCTGCTAAGGTCGGCCGCAAGGAGAGGTGCGAGAGCGGCCGAATCGGACTCACTGCTAATGAGTTGACCTCTAACCGGGGTCCGGGGGTTCAAATCCCCCCCTCTCCGCTCAGGCGTTGCTCGTCAGCTCAGATCAACGACCGGCTGCAGGCTTGAACATCAACCACGCCACGACCGGCGCGGCCGGCCGGGCGCCGGGCGGCCCGACACGGGTGGCGAGCAGCACAAGGCGCTGATCGCCGAGGACCGCCCTGACAGCGGCTTGTCCCTGCGTGGTCACCGTCGCGCCATAGGAGTCGCCGGGGGCGGGGCGACCCCAGGCGAGCGGTGCCACCAGCAGGACGCGTCCCCCAGCGGGCACGCGCGCGATGAGCGGAGCCAGCTCTACACTGGGGCGGCCGCGAGCCAGGCGCGTCGGCAGATCGTCCCAGTCGACCACCGAAGGATCCGACACCGCCCCCAGGGGCGTCGCAAAGGTCACCCCCCGCTGTCGCCCGGCGTAGTAGGTGACCAGCGGCAGCTGGCTCACCTGAGCCGATACCACCAGGTCTCCGGGTTGGAGGCTGGCGGCCAGATCGGCGACGGACCAAGCAGCGTTGCTCTTCGAGTAGAGCAGCCGGTCAGCAGGGACAGTCAACGACGCCACGTTCGCGACGACGAAGACCGCGCACACCCCGACCACGGCCGCTCGCCCTGCGGCGGTGCGCACCAGAGCCGCTCCGAGCACCCCCAGCGCCGGCACCACCGCCACGCCCAGGTAACGCGGCGACCAAGACCTGACCAGTTGCGCCCCGGTCCACCCCGCGGCCACCGTGGTGGCGCAGACCGCACCGCTGAATGGCAGCGCCAGGGCGCGGCCCCCAGGCACGGCGCGGGCCCCGGGATGCTCCACGAACCTCATGGCCACCGCGACCAGCACGGCGGCCGCCAAGGCAGGCCACCACGCCCACGCCGACACGCGCAGCGGGTCGTTTACGAGCTGGCCCAGAGTGGGGCGGGGAGACCAGGGCGCTCCGGTGTGCCCGACCTGGTGGAGCAGGCTCGGCAGCCACGGCAGGTATGCCAACCCGATCGCCGCTGCGTACGCGGCGACCAGAGGCTGACGCTCTCGCCCGGCCACCACCGCGCCGACGCCGACCATGGCCGCCACCAGGTAGAGCCCCCAGTTGTGGGTGTAGACCACGGCCGCGGAGGAGACCACCGCGCCGGCGAGGGCGCGCCGGCCGCCGGCGATAAGCAAGCGGGCGAAGCAGCCCAGGGCGACGATGGCCTCGAGGGCCAGCAAGGAGTACATGCGGGTCTCGGTCCCGTAGGTGGTCAGGTAGGGGCTGAACGCCAGCAGCGACGCCGCCGCCCAGCCCGCGCCCGTCCCTGCCAGCGCCCGTCCGCACCACCAACCCGTGGGGACGCACGCGGCCGCCAGGAATAGGGAAAGCGAATGAGTAGCGGCCTCCGAGGTCCCGAACGCTGCGATCCACGCGTGCAGAAGCCAGTAGTACAGCGGCGGCGAGCCGTCGAAGCGCAGGAGCCCGGGTATCGACGCGAGGGGATGGCGTGCGATCCCAACCGTCAGAGCCTCATCACCCCAGTAGCCGACCGCCAGTCGTGGCACCCGCAGGGCGGTCCCGGCTAGGACGAGCCCCGCGAGCCAAGGCCAAGCCCGCGGCTTGGGACCCCGCGGTCCCCGGTCGGCAGGCGCTTCGGCTGGCGCGTCGGTGGCGGTGATCTGACTGCTTCGCGCCGCAACCCACGCGTCAACCACGCCTTGCAACGCTAGGCGGTTGCAGGCCCAGCGGGACGAGGGCGTTGCGGTCTCTACACTGTCTCGCCATGGCCGAGTTCCGCATCGAAGGTGACGAGCTGGTGCTGCATCTTCGGCCCAGGGAGAAGTTCTGGGCGTTCCACGGTGACGTCCGTGTGCCGCTGTCGGCGGTGCGCTCGGTGTCGACCCCGAAGAACGCGTGGCTGGCGCTTCGGGGGTGGCGGATGGCCGGTACCGGCATCCCGAGCGTGATAGCCCTCGGTACCCGCCGGCACGGCACCGGCTACGATTTCACCGCCGTCCGCAAGGCGAAGCCGGCGGTCCTGGTGGAGGCCAACGCCGGCCGCTTCGAGCAAATCATTGCTAGCGTTGCCGACCCGGAGGGCACCGCCGCGGAGATTCGCCGCGCCGCCGGCATCAAGTAGCAGCTCGCCCGTTGCCGGCCCGCGGCGGTCTCGCGGCCGGCCCGGCGTGGCTCAGCGGGTGGCCTGGAGCTCTCGCCAGGTGCCCTTTGGCTGCGCCGGTTCCTTGGGCAGGCCGAGCACCATCTCGCCGAGGATGTTGCGTTGCACCTGCGACGTGCCGGCGTAGATGGTCCCGGCGCGCGAAACCAGGAACGTCCCAGTCCACGACGCCGAGTCGTTGGGCGCGCCGGCATCGTCCGCCTGAAAGCTGCCCCGCGGCGGCCGACCCTCGGGGACCATCGCCTGCGGACCGAGGATGTCGACGGCAAGAGTCGACACGACCTGGTGGTACTCGCTCCAGAACAGCTTGAAGATCGAGGCGTCGGGCCCGGGGGACTCGCCGGCAAGCCACTTGGTGAGGCTTCGCATCCCGAGGTAGCGCATGATCTCCACCTTCGAGTAGCACCACGCCAGACGCTGTCGGAACCCTGGCGACTCGGCGGCGCCGGTGCGGCGCGCCAGCTCGAACAGCCGGTCGAGCTCGCCCCGGAACATGATCGGCATGGTGGCCGCGGCCTCGCCCCGCTCATAGCCGAGAAGGGTCATCGCCACCGCCCAGCCCTCGTTGACGCCGCCGACCACGTTTGCCCTCGGGGTGCGGGCGTCGGTGAAAAAGGTCTCGTTGAACTCCGAGCCGCCCGACATCATCCGGATCGGGCGAACCTCGACTCCCGGCTGGTCGATGGGGACCAGCAGGAAGGTGATTCCCTTGTGCTTCGGAGCGTCGGGATCGGTGCGCGCCAGCACGAAGATCCAGTTCGCGAGGTGGGCAGCCGACGTCCAGATTTTCTGGCCGTTGACGACCCACTCATCACCGTCGAGCATCGCCCGCGTGCCCAGGTTGGCGAGGTCGGACCCGGCGTTGGGCTCGGAGTAGCCCTGGCACCACCGGTCCTCACCCGAAAGGATGCGGGGAAGGAAGTGGCGTTTTTGGTCCTCGGTCCCCCAGTGGAGCAAGGTGTTGCCGACCATCTGGATGCCGAACACGTCATTGGGGCCGCCGAGGGGAACGCCGGCGCGGTAGAACTCCTCGGCCATCACGACCTGCTCGAGCGGGGTCAGCCCGCCGCCGCCGTACTCGGTGGGCCACGATGCTGCCAGGAGCCCGTTGTCGTACAGGACCCGGCGCCATTCCTCCGAGAAGCGCGCCGCCTCCTCGTGGGGCAGGGCGCCGATGCCCTTCCATGCAGCGGGCAGATGCTCTCCGAGGAACGCGCGGACCTTGTCCCTGTAGACGTCGGCCTCGGGCGGGTAGTTGGGATCCACCGCCCAAATCTACCGGCTGAGTTGTCCCCGCTACCGGCCCGGTGGCGTAGAAACACTGGTGCGCGCCAGCATTCTGACAGCCGAGCCGACAACGAAGGCCGCAGCCAGCACCGCCAAGACCGTCTTCCAAGGCCAACCAGCGAGCGCGCCGAGGGCAAGGGCAAGACCGGCGGCCGCCGCCGGGAGGCCCCACCACCGCCGGCGGCGGGCGGCGAAAAATGCGAAGAACGCCGCCGCACCGAGGCCGGCGAACAACCACGGCCCCCAACCCAGAGCGACCACGCAGAACAGAGTCACGATCGCGCACAGCAAGTAAAGGATTATGCGACCACCA
>JBPCRR010000242.1:0-3655 GCA_050996645.1 Acidimicrobiales bacterium
CCTTCGAGGAGGAGCTGATCCAACGGTGCCGGCAGCGCGGCGACCAGCACGCTGCCGCGGTCGCAACTGCCCTCGCTGCGGTGGTACCGCCTCCTGACCGCCACCTAGCGACATCGGTCGCCGGCGAGCTGCGAGGAGTGGTCGCTGCTTCACCCGGCTGGTTTGGCTCCGTCGGGCTCGTCACCCCGACACGAGGCTGGATCGCCTCGGATGTCTTCGGCGACCAGGAGTCTTTGATCCTCGGGTTCCGCCAGGAGGGCGCGCCTGGCGAGCACGCACTCGTCGTGCTTGTGGACCACAACCTGTCGGGCCAGGCCAAAGACGTCTGGATCGGAGCTGACCTCGACGATGTCGTCGCGTCATGGAGGTGCGCGGTCGATCCGCACATGAGGCTGGACGAAGCCCCCATCGACAAGGTGTTGCGCCAACTGCGCGACGCGATGGCGATGTCGGACCTTTGGAACGGCGACACCGAGCTGCGATCCGATGACTTCGCTCACCACAGAGCCCTGATCTGGGCACGGCTGCGGCGGGCGGGCGTCACCGACGAGCGTCCGAGCGACACAGAGGTCCCCCAAGCAGACCGGGAACTCCTTGTCAAGGAGTTCATCGCCTCCCCGCAAGGGGGGGGCCTCACCAGCCAAGTGCCTCGGGCTGATGTCGAGCTCCTCGCTCAGCACTTGGTAGACCTCCGTTCCGACTACGAGGGCCGGCCGCTGCGGTGGAGCCCGAACGTGGTCTCCCTGCTTCTCGGCGACCTGGCGCCGCGCAAGCTCCTGCTCGACTCCGATCAGGCAACCGCGCTCCCCGCCGTCGTGCGGGCCTTCGCCAGGTTCTGCGCCGAGCGCACCGGGCTCGATTCCGCGTTCGTCGACGAGATCCTCGCCACCGTCGACGAGTTGGAGCCGGAGTTCCTCGACCGGATCGGCGATCCCGCCGTCGCTGGGCCAGCCAAGGCCGTGCTCGCGGCCCTCAAGGCCCGTGGCGTGGACCTTTCCGACATGGATGCGATCAACGAGGCTCTCCAGCGAAGTGGCCCCATGAAGCTGCCGCAGCCAGCTTCGAGGAAGAGGCCCAGCACCGCCACCGCGCCGGGCGAGGTGATCGCGTCGGCGGAGGGCACTCCCGTGCTGTCTCGCTTCAAGGTGCTGACCGGCTTTTACGGCGACGGACGCAAGCTGACCCAGACAGGCCAACCGACGCTCGCCGACGCGAGGAAGCTCGTAACGCTGCTCGGAACCATGGATCGCATCGACCAGACGATCGGTGAACACACCTTCAAGACGAGGTCCGCCGCGGAGTTGCCCGAGCTCGGATTCATGATCCGCTGGGCGATCTCCGCCGGCGCGCTTCGCAAGGTGCACGGCAAGCTTCGAGCCACGGCCGCATGGGGAGCGCTCGAGGACAAGCCTTTGCAGCGGTGGATCAAGGCCACCGACGCGCTGCCTCCGCTGGGCCCACTGGCCGCCTTTTATGCCAACAACCGCTTTCGCGGCCACGAGGAGCTCCTTGACGAGTTGACTCCCGAGATCCTCGACATGCTCGAGCGGCGTCCGATGGCTTTCGACGAGGTGCTCGACTGGGTATGCGAGCGCGCCGACGCCGACTACGAGTGGCTCGCTCCCTTCATGCAGGACCCAGATCAACGTCGGATGTCCCTCGGGTGGGATCTCGAGCTCCTCGCCCGCATCCTGGGATGGGCCAGCATCGCGGACCGGGTCGACGCGAGGGTCGAGCCGGATCGCTACGAGCGGGAGCGACTCGCCGGTGGCACGTTGCAGCTGACGGCAGTCGGGCGGTGGTGGCTGGCTGAGGATTGACAGGCCTTCCTGGCTCCAAGCTCAGGTGTGGGGGCGGCGTGACCGGGGTACAGGTCGCTGCAGCGGTTCGCAAGGGCGGCCGCTAGGCAAAAGGAGCGCATCCGTGGGGATAGTCGTAGTCGTCCTGCTCTTGGCACTCATCCTCGGGGGCTTGGGCTTCGCCGTCCATGTCCTCTGGTGGATCGCGTTGGCCCTGTTGCTGGTCTGGTTGGTCGGCTGGATGATCGGAGCGGCCGAAACCGGTGGCAGGCGCCGCTGGTACGGCAGGTACTGACACCCGCCGCTGCTGAAGCGGCACGAAGGTTGTGAAAAGAGGAGGTCGGTGCTTGGCGCCGGCCTCCTCTTCACGTGCAGGGTGCTAACCTTTCTTGTCACAAAGCCGCAGCCGTAGAAATCCGGTGCGCCCTTCGTGGCGCCGAAGCGGGCCTCCGGGCCCGGCCTGACGAGGCGAGAAGCACCTCCTCGGTGCGCTCGCGCGTCAGCGAGAGCAACCGAAAGAGGAGGTGAACGATGGACAACCCGAGACCCGAGAAGGTGGCGGTGGTCGACGAGGTGCGCCATCGCCTGAGCTCCGCCAACGCCGCGTTCTTGACCGAGTACCGAGGCCTCAAGGTCAAGGAGCTCGCCACCTTGCGCCGCAGCCTTTCTGACAGCGGGGGCGAGTACAAGATCTACAAGAACACCCTCGTCCGTTTCGCCGCCCGCGACCTGGGGCTCGCCGAGGTCGAGGAGCTGCTGGTCGGGCCGACCGGGGTCACCTTCGTCAGCGGTGACGCGGCCGCGGTCGCCAAGGCCCTGCGGGACTTCAGCCGGACCCATCCTCTCCTGGTCATCAAGGGCGGCCTCCTCGGCGACAGGTTCATCGACCCGAAGGAGACCGCGGCGCTGGCCGAGCTGCCCTCGCGCGAGGTGCTCCTGGCACGGTTCGCCGGCGGGTTGGCGGCGCCACTCCACCAGCTGGCGGGGCTGTTGTCGGCGCTGCCGCGCAATCTCGCGTACGGCCTCAAGGCGCTGGTCGACCACAGGGTCGCCGGCGGAGAAGCGCTTCCGCCTGCCGAGTCAGACGCCTCCGAGACCGCTGCCCCCGAGGCCACCGCCTCATCGGAGCCGTCCGAATTAGCCGATGCCGCTCCCGAGCCGGAGGCCTCCGAATCACCCGATGCCGCTCCCGAGCCCGAGGCCGCCGCCTCACCCGAGCCCGAGCCGGAGGCCGAGGCCTCACCCGAGCCCGAGGCCGTCGCTGAGGAAGCCGATCCCACCCCGTCCGCTGAGTAAGACCGATCAAGACCAAGGAGCAACCATGGCCACCAAAGAATAGATCCTCGACAGCATCGCCAACCTCACCGTGCTCGAGCTGTCCGAGCTGCTGAAGGACTTCGAGGAGCGCTTCGGCGTCACCGCCGCCGCTCCCGTCGCAGCCGCGGCACCCGCCACCGGTGGAGGTGGTGGAGGAGGTGAAACGGCCGCTGCCGAAGAGCAGGACGAGTTCGACGTCATCTTGACCGCCGCCGGCGACAAGAAGATCCAGGTCATCAAGGAGGTCCGGGCCCTCACCAGCCTGGGGCTCAAGGAAGCCAAGGATCTCGTCGACGGCGCCCCCAAGCCGGTGCTCGAGAAGGTCAGCAAGGAAGACGCCGAGAAGGCCAAGGCCCAGCTCGAGGCTGCCGGCGCCGGCGTCGAGCTGAAGTAGCGGACTGGCGCGCCCGGCGGTGAGTCACACACCGCCGGCTTGTGGTCCCCCCTTGATCGAGACGGCCATGGAGTTGTAGGCCTCCAACAACGCGGCCGCCTGGCTATCCCCGGGTAGCGTGCCTCGACGGCCCTTCGACCTCTCC
>JBPCRR010000256.1:0-6047 GCA_050996645.1 Acidimicrobiales bacterium
TCTTGTGCTTCTTCTTCCGCATGCGCTTGCGGCGCTTCTTTATCAGCGATCCCATGGCGGGTGGTCAACCTAGCGGCCGGAGCCGCCGGCGGCCCAACCAGCCGGAGCCGCCGCAGACCCGAGTCGACCGCGCAGGTGTTGTGGCAGGCTGACCTCAACCCAGGGAGGAGCACCAGTGGGCGTCAACCAGCGAAGCCGCATCAAGATGAACCCGGACGAGATCCAGGCCTTCTTGGAGGAGGAGCGCACCGCCGTCATGTGCTCGATGCATCCGGAAGGAACGATCCACGCCGTGGCCATGTGGTACGCGTTCTTGGAGGGAGCCGTCGCCGTCGAGACCAAGGCCAAGTCCCAGAAGGTGCAGAATCTCCGGCGTGATCCCCGCCTGACGATGCTCGTCGAAGCCGGCGACACCTACGAGACACTGAGGGGCGTCGAGCTGGTCGGGCGAGGTGAGATCGTGGAGGAGCCGGCACGGCTATGGGAGTTCGGGGTGACCATGCACGAGCGTTACCTCGGTCCCTACACCGAGGACCAGCGCGGCGTCGTGGAGGTCATGATGCACAACCGGGTGGTGGTGCGCCTGGCGGTCGACAAGGTGGTCTCCTGGGACCACCGCAAGCTGTAGAGGGGTTACCTCCGGGCGCTTGGCGAACCGGGCAGGCTCAGGGTGTGACGATCACCTTCGCCTCCATGTGGGGATGGAAGAGGCAGTCGATGTCATACGTCCCCGGCTTGGAGAAGGTGAGGCTGTAGCTCTCCAGAGCGGGAGGGAAGCTGTTGGTGAAGATGCCCGAGGAGCGCTCGCCGGTGCCGTTGTAGCTTCCTCCGTCGACGGCGGCAACCACCTTGATCTGGTTCGACGCCGGGGGTCCGGACGAACCCGAGCTCTGGGGCTCGCCAGGGCCACCCACGGGCATGAACAAGCTCGCCTGGAGGTGCACGGACCCGTCGGGCGCCCACGTCAACGCCGGAGGGACGGTGGCTGGGCCACCAACGGTGACGGTGTGCACGCCCAGTAAGGTCCAAGTGACTGGCTGGCCAACCTTGGCGTGGATGACGTTGGGGACGAACTCGCTGACCGCCACGTCCTGGGTGTCAGGAGACAGCACCCCTGCGAGGTTGCCTTTGATGGGCGCGCGGCCGGCCTTGACGGCCTGGTAGGTGGGCATCATCTTGTCGACTGCCGCCTGGCGCTCCTTGTTGCCCGCCGCCGTCACAGCGGCTTGCGACGGGACGCGCTGGCTGGGGGACACCACCTGGATCGAGCCGGACATCATGGCCCCGTGCAGGTTGCAGTAGTACTGGTAGGTGCCGGGCTTGATGTCCTTGGAAAGGTGCACCGTCCAGGTCTTATTGGGCTTGATGGCTCCGCTCGAGTAGTAGCCCCACGTGCCGTCGAAGGCCGGCTGGGCCACCTTGGGGCAGCCCTGGGAGGGCTGGCTCGGCGGCGCGCCGGTCGCGAGATAGCACGGAGCCGCAGCGGCCTGGATCGCGTCACCCGGTCCCCGGGGGAGCATGGAGGGCAGGCTGGCGTACGCCGGCGGGGGCGGGCCGTTGGGGTCAGAGTTGGCGGCGGCCGTCAGGCCCTTGTCCACCAGCGTGCCCATGGTCACCGAGTGTGGTTCACCGGTCCAGTGCTCCTGGAAGACCACGGTGTCGCCGGGGTGGACCGACACCACCTTCGGGAAGTAGGCCATGAACATGGCGTTGAACGCCTTGGTCGAGCCGTCGATCTGGACGGTGCGGGTCTGGCCGCTGGAGGAAGCTGAGCCGCTCGAACCGCACCCCGCGACAACGGAGGCCAAGATGGCGAAGCAGGAGCCTGCGACGAGTGCGGATCTGCGATTGGTCATTGAGTCATCCCCCCGGTCGGTCTGCGGCAGTGCTGGTTGATCTGCTGGTGGAGGGGCACGCTATCTGCCTCGATAGGCGAGCGCCACTGGCACCGCCAGGTCAGAGATCTGGGGGCGCCCTATAGGGCGCTGCCGCCGCCGTCGACAACCAGGGTTTGGCCCGTCACGTAGCTGCTTGCGCGGCTAGCCAGGTAAGCGAGCGCCCCGTCGAGCTCGTGGGGCAGACCCACCCTGCCGAGAGGGACCGTGGCTTCGAACGCAGTCCGGCGCTCGTCGTCGTCAACGAGCGGGCTGGTCATCTCGCTCGGGAACATCCCTGGGCAGAGCGCGTTGACCCGCACTCCGTAGCGGGCCCACTGCAATGCCAGCTCCCGGGTGAGGCCCACCAGCCCGGTCTTGGCGGCGACGTAGCTGGCTTGGGGGAGCTTGGCGCTGCTCGCGAAGGCGGCCGCGGAAGCCATGTTGACTATCACACCGCCCTCGGGGCGCTGGCGCATGTCGGTCACGGCAGCCTGGGCGAGCTCGAAGGGCGCCACCAGGTCGATCGTGACCACACGGGCGAAGCTCTCCACCGGGTCGCGCAGCGCCGGGACCGTGGTGGTCACGCCGGTGCTGGCGACCACCACGTCGATTCTTCCGAGGCGTTCGACGGTCTGAGCAACAAGGGCTGCCGAAGCTCCGAGCTCGACCACGTCGCAGGGAATGGCCACAGCGTCGCGCAGCTCGCCCGCGAGCGCTTAGATCCGCTCCATACACCGGGCCGAGACCACCACCTGGGCCCCGAGGCCCGCCAGTACCTTGGCAGCCCGGGCGCCCAGGCCGGAGCTGGCACCCGTGACCAGGGCCACCTTGCCGTCGAGGCGGAAAAGCGAGAGGCAATCGGGCTCGGTCATGGCCGGAACACTACGGGGGCCTGCGCCCGGCCTTCGTCGCGACTGGTCCCGAACATCTCGTCGAGGGTCGCGGGCTGCAAGCCGCGCTCGGAGATGAGGTCGTATATCTGCGGCAGGAGGTCGATGACCGTCGGGTGGTTGGCGTGGCCGAGCATTATCGTGCCCGGCTTCAGGTAGCGCTCGGCCTGGGCCAAGAGGACCTCAGGCGTCAGCACCACGGCGTCGCCGAAGCTGCCGTTCCACATGAAGATGTTGGTATAGCCGAGCTGGGCCGCCACGCCGTCGGTGTGGCCGTTGCGGAAGCCGAACGGAGGCCGGAACCAGGGTCGGGAGGTGATGTTGAACTTGGCCTGGATCCACTCCTCGTTGCGTTCGAGCTCCTCGCGGATCTTGGCGTCGCTCGCCTTCAGCAGGTTGGCGTGGGTGTAGGTGTGGTTGCCGATCTGGACTTGGCCGGTGTCGATGAGCGGCACCAGGGACGCTGCGAGAGGGTCCCAAATCTCGTGGTTGGTTCCGTTGGGTGAGAACGTGATGTGGATGCCGGTGCGCTGGACGAAGTCCACGTAGGCCTGCGAGCAGGGGCCGCAGGTCCCGTCGTCGATGGTGAGGGCGATCTGGCTGGTCGGGGAGCGACTCTTGCTGATGAGTTGGGGCTTTCCCGGCGCCGGCGGGGGAATGGGACCGTGGACCACGTCCGGAGGCGCTGCGGTGGTGGGCGGTGCCGTGGGTGTCGTCGCGGGCTGGTCCGCCGGGTTGGACGAGGGTCGTCGCGGGGAGGTGCACCCGCCCAGGGCCGCCGTCAGCCCGAGCCCCATCAGCCCGAGGAACCGGCGCCGGCCCATGGAGCTCGCCGCGTGGCCGGCTCCGCCGCCGCAGTCAGCGCGGCTCATCAGGAGTCGGCTTTGAGCAACCGGGCCACCACCGCGTTGGTGATCTCGGCCAAAGACGCAAGCTGCTCAGCGTCGAGAACGTCGATGAAGTGGCGCCGGACGCTCGCGACGTGACGGGGCGCCGCGCCGACGATCTCGGCCCGCCCGACATCGGTGATCACCGCGAACCAGCCCCTGGCGTCGGAGGGACAGCCCTCGCGCGCGACCAGCCCCCGCCCGTGCATCCGGGCGATGTGGTGGGACAGACGGCTCCGTGACCACTGGAGGCGTGACGCAAGCTCACTCATGCGCATCTTGCCATCGGCGCGTTCCGAGAGGTGGACGAGCACCATGTAGTCCGACTCGGACAGGCCGCACTCGGCCTGGAGGTCGCGCGCAAGCTGGGTGCGAAGCAGCTGCTCCATCGCCAGCCAGCCGCGCCAGGCCCGATCCTCGGCGGGGTCGAGCCAACGACTCGATTGAGCGCTCTCAGCCATGCACGACACCTGGGTCAGTTGCCGTCGTCGCCGGCCCAGGGAACCAGCCACCGTGGGTCGGCCCGTTGGCCGGCGCGCATGTAACGCAGGTCCGCCGACAGGCGCACCCTCCGCGTCGTGGTGTCCAAGGAGGCGTGGATGATGCGCGGCGCGTGGATGGTCACGTCTCCCGCGCAGTAGTTCGACCACAGCCAGCGCAAGCCGAGCTCGTCGGAGACCCACTGCAGGTCGTGGCTCAGAGGCCGCGAGTCCCCCGGACGGTCCGTGACCTGGCGCAGCGACGCCAGACGCGAGGGGTCGACCCGGTGGGATCCCTCTAGGTAGACCAGCCCACCGCCTTCGGGGGGGCAATCCCCGAAGGGCACCCACGCCGTCGCAACCTCGCCGGAGCCCTGGTCCAGGTAGGGCTGGTCGCAGTGGGCTCGCGATGCGATCGGCGCGGCGCAGTCGAAGTGGCGCAGAATCCGTCGCGGCAGCGACACGGCCGGGCCACCCAGGACCTTCTCGGCGAGCCCGACGAGCTCGAGGCTCGAGGCGAAGCCTTGGAACTCGGACTGCCGCACGAAGCCGTGGGCCGGATGACCGGGCAGGCCGTGGGCGACCAGGCCCTCGGGGCGTCGCCCCGAGAAGACGCCTTCGGCGGGGTCGGTGCCCGCCTCGAGGTAGGAGCTGTCGAACCGTGCGAAGTAGCTCGACCGCAAGCTCTGCACGACGGCGGGGTCGAGGAACCCTCTGAGGTAGAGGTACCCATCCTCCAGGTAGCGCTCGCGAATCGCGGCGCCGTCGCCGAGGAGCTCTGTGCTGTCCCGTAGCCGGGCGTCAGGGTCCAACCGCACCGGCAGCCCGTTGGAGGTCAGGACGCGCGAATCAGCGCCGTTGGAGAGATCGGTCATCGATTGCAAACCCTCAGCCTATCGTTTGCACCCGCGAGGCCAGCCACCCGGAAGGGCCTGGAGCTGGCGTGCCCGCCGGGTCACGTGCCGGTGGATGGGACCGCCGACCGAACACGCGCGCGCTGGGGCATCTATGGTCGGGCCCACACATCGCGACCTCGTCGCGTGTCGAGCGCCTCTCGTTCGGGGGATCAAGGGCTTTGGACAATGCTTTCCAGAGGTCAGCGGCGACTGGGGCGTCAGCGGTGATGGGGCCTTAGCGATGGACGCCTTCATCGGGTACACGATCGCAGGGATCGCGATCGGCGCGATCTACGCCATCTCCGCCACCGGCCTCGTCGTCACCTTCACCACTTCGGGGGTGTTCAACTTCGCCCATGGTGCGACGGGCATGTTGATGGCCTTTTTGTACTGGCAGCTCAGGGTGAGTCAGCACTGGTCGGCTCCGGCGGCGCTAATCGGGGTGCTCCTGGTGGCTGCGCCGCTGTATGGGGTCTTGACCGAGCGCGTCGTGATCAGGGCGCTGGACCCCGGCGACTCCGGCACCACGTTGGTGGTGACCCTCGGGCTGCTCGTGATGTCGCTCGGGGTCGCCTACACGATCTGGCCGCCTGACCAGACGCGAGTCCTCCAGCCGTTCTTCGGTCCGAGCGCCTTTGTCACCCTTGGCGGTACCCGTGTCAGCTACCAGCAGCTCATCACGATCGCTCTGGCAGCGGTGGTAGCGGGAGGTCTGCGCCTCGTGTTCTTTCGCACCCGGGTCGGGGTCGCCATGAGAGGAGTCGTCGACGATCGCCCGTTGATGGCGCTCAATGGCGGTCATCCCGGGAGGCTCAACGCGCTGTCCTGGGCTATCGGCGCCTCGCTCGGGGCTCTCGGTGGGATCCTCCAGGCTGGCTCGCCCGGTGGCCTGCAGGTCCTCCAGCTCACCTTCCTGGTCGTCAACGCGTTCGCCGCTGCACTCCTCGGGAGGTTGAAGAACCTGCCGCTGACCTTTGCGGGTGCCATGGTCATCGGGCTCGCCAACCAGTACCTCTCC
>JBPCRR010000008.1:0-5056 GCA_050996645.1 Acidimicrobiales bacterium
TACCGTCAACACCACGCCGCGACCACCGCGGCGTGAACCACCAAACCCGCACTGCACGGGACCCGGGGTGGCTCAAGCGTCGCCGTCGACAACGCAACCAACCGAACTCGCGCACGACCGTGCGCCATCGCACCGCCCTCCCCGAACCGTATCCACCAGCACACACCCGGAAAGCGGTGCGCCACCAGCGATCCTCGCGCCAGCCCGAGATTCTGTCAACAGAACTCAGAAAAAGACCGGTCGAGCCCACGGGAGCGGTGTATGACGACCACCACATCAACCGTTGATCTGTAGTTTTACACGGCTTCGGTCAGTTGGTGTTGTATCACCTCCTCGACTTCGGCATCGATGACGCGCAGCCGGGCCTTGGTGAGCGTTTCGACGCTCATGTAGTGCCGGGCGACGGCCCATTCGTCGTGCTGTTCGGCGAGCACGGCACCGACGAGGCGGGTCACGGCGGCCCGGTTGGGAGGATGGAGTTCCTGTTCAAGAGCTGAGGCGGCGCCATCAGACCTTGACCGTGCGGATCGCCGGGGCCAGGACCCTCAGGTCGTCGGGGTCGGACGTGACGACCTGGTGCCGGGACCGGCGAGCGCAGACAACGACGTGAGCATCAACGATGTCGGCTGTTCCAGTCGCGGCGAGCAGCCGGCCGACATTCATGGCGTCGACACGGTCTAGGGCGACGACGTCCGTGGCCGGCTGACGAACCAATCGGGCGACGCGGGCCTGTCGCTCCGGCTGGCGGACGGCCTGGGCGAGGGCGGTTGCGGGCACCGTTACCCGAGCACCGGTCTCCCGGGCGCGAACCAATAGCGCCAGCACTCGGCGGTCATTGCGCTCGAGGGCGATCAGTCCTCCAGCGTCCATCGTCACCCCGGCCATCAGGCAGCCGAAGCTTTTGCGGGCCTCTTGGTTCCAAGCACGTCGTCGGCCCAGCGCCGCTCCTGGCGGGACAGCTCGCCACCAGTCTCGGCCAGGGCCACAGCCAAAATGGCATCCCATCCCGCCACGTCATCGAGCGCTACGCCCACTGCGTGTTGGACAAAGCCCGAGACGCTGCGCGCGGTCCGCTCAGCGACCAGGGTCCGTACCCTTTCCAATTGCTCCTCTGGCAAGGTGATGGTGAGCTTCCGGGCCGCCATGCCATTTACCATTCCGAACTTCGAAGCGGCCTTGCGGCCCGTCACTCGACGCCGATCAGGTACGGGTAGAGGGGCTGGCCCCCCTGGTGCACCTCGGCGCCCACGCCCGGGCGGTTCTGCTCGAGCCACTGGGTGATCCTGCGGGTGTCTGCGGCGCTGGAACCCTCGCCGGCGATGAGCGTGACTATCTCGTGGTGGTCCTCGTCGATTAGGCGCTCGAGCAGGCCCGTCGCGGCGCCGGCGAGGGTGGGGCTCACCACCTCTATGCCCTCGCGTGAGAGCCCGAGGTAGTCGCCGGCGGCGATGGGGCCGAGGTCCCACACGCTGTCACGCACAGCTTGGGTCACTTCCCCTGCCACGACCCGGGCCGCGCTCGCCATCATCGCAGCCATGTTGCCCTCGGCGGTCTCCTCGGGGTCGTACTCGAGCAGTGCTGCGAAGCCGTCAGGTATCCCCCGGGTCGGCACCACCCTCACGGTCTTGTTCGACTCCCGCGCCGCCGCCTCGGCCACGGGGATGATGTTCTTGTTGTTGGGCAAGAGGATGACTTCGCCGGCGGGCATCGAGTCGATGGCGGCCAGAATGTCAGCCGTCGAGGGGTTCATCGACTGCCCGCCACTGACGGTGTGGTGGACGCCGAGCGAGCCGAAGATGCGCCGGATGCCGGCCCCGGTGCACACCGCGACGACCGCGCAGTTGACGGGGGTTTCGGGCAGCGCCGGCTCACCGCCGGCGGCCTCACGCACCCAGCGCTCCTCTTCGACCTGCTCCCACAGGTCGGTCACGCGAATGTCGCGGGGGCGTCCGGCTTCGAGTGCCGCCTCGACCGCCGGCCCTATGTCCCCAGTATGTATGTGGCAGTTCCACAAGCCGTCGCCGCCGACCACCACGATGGAGTCGCCGATGCCCGCCCACACGTCTCGGAACGCCGGGATGGTCTCATCGGGAGCCTCGAGCAGGTACATGACCTCGTAGCGAAGGCCCTCCGCCTCGCGAGCATCGCCGGCGCCGAGGCCTGCGGGGAGGCGGTCGTCGCCCTCTGGTGGAGACGGCATCGGCCTGCCGTCGGCCACGTGCAAGAACGCATCGAAGAGCAGGATCAACCCCGCCCCGCCGGCGTCCACGACCCCCGCCGCCTGGAGCACGGCGAGCAGCTCGGGCGTGCGCTCCAAAGCCTCTGCGGCACAAGCACGGGCCGCTTCGAGCACCTCCACCAGGCTGCCTCCCGCCGCGGCGGTGGCGGCCTCGGCGGCCGCCCTCGCGACAGTGAGGATCGTGCCCTCCACGGGTTTCTGCACCGCCGCATAAGCCTCGAGGCTTGCCTGGGTTAGCGCTTGGGCCAAGACCGCGCCATCGAGCCGCCCGGATCGGCCGATCACCGAAGCCAACCCACGAAGGATCTGGGACAGGATCACCCCGGAGTTGCCCCGGGCGCCCATCAGCGAGCCGTGGCCGAGCGCCGCCGTAACCGCTTCCATCCCATCGTCGCGGTGACCTTCGAGCGCCGAGACAACGGACTCGAGGGTCAGAGCCATGTTGGTGCCGGTGTCGCCGTCAGGCACCGGGTAAACATTCAGCCGGTTGATCGCGGCCTGATGAGAGCGAAGCGCGTCGCGATACACCTCGACAACCTCCACGAGCTCCGCCGGTCCGAAGCGGTCGAGGGTGCGCAACATTGCGGGGATGCTAACCTGGCCGACCGGCCCCGGATCCGGGCGAGGCGCGATGTTGTCGACAGGAGAGGTCAGCTTCAGATGGCAGCGGTCTGTGAGGTATGCGGGAAACACCCCTCGTTCGGCATGAGCATCAGCCACTCCCACCGGCGGACCAAGCGCCGCTGGAACCCCAACATCCAACGGGTCCGCGCCGTCGTCGGGGGCACTACCCGGCGGGTCCACGTCTGCACGTCGTGCATCCGCGCCGGCAAGGTCACCAAGGCGGTCAGGTAGCGACCAGCGGGCCTGCTCACCACTGGTGTTCCCATCCGCCCCTGCTGAGCGGCCGGTCATCGAAGCGGCGGTCAGTGGGGTCGGCAACGCATCGCCCGATCAGCTCCGGGGGGTCAAGCCCCGCCGAGGAGAACGTCTCGAGCACGGCCGAAGTGTCACGGGCGCAGAACACCAGCTCGTAATCCTCGCCGCCGGTGAGGGCCTCCGCGACCGTGGCTCCCTGGGCGACAGGCACCCGCTCGACTTCGAAGCCGACTTCCGACGCGTCAGCGAGGTGGGCGAGGTCGGCGGAGAAGCCGTCGGAGACGTCGATCATGGCCGTGGCACCGGCCCGGCGCGCCGCATGACCCTCGGCCAGGGCGGGTACGGGACGGGCGTGGGCTTGGTACAACCGCTGCTCGATCCCGCTCCAGTCCGGGCCCGAACTGGGGCCCCCGCCGCGTTCCCTCGCCAGGTGCAGACCGGCCGCGGCGGCGCCGAGAGGACCCGTGAGCCAGATCCCGTCGCCCGGCGAAGCGCCGCCACGACGAACCGGTTCTCCGACGACCGTGCCCGTGACGGCGACGCTGACCACGAGGGCGGCGGCGTTGGCCAGGTCACCACCCACCACCGGGCACTGGTAGGCACCCGCCGCGGCGATGATCCCTTCGTAGAGGAGCTCGACGTCAGTTCCTGGCGGCGCGGCAACCGACACCACGGCGTGGCCGGGGCGCCCTCCCATGGCGGCGATGTCGCTCAGGTTGGCCACCATTGCCTTCCAACCAAGATCGGCGAGGCCGCTGAGGCGCAGGTCGGCGTGCACCCCCGCCACCACCGCGTCGCACGCCAGCAGCAACCACTGGGCCTCCGGAACGCGCAGCACCGCCGCGTCATCACCGATCCAGGTCTCGCCGGCGGGTGCCGGGGGCAGCGAGGCGGCCAGCCGGGCCAGGATCTCGAACTCGCCGGTCACCGCTGCCATCCGTTATCGTCGCTCGCCGGGGTGACAGTACGCAGGGACGAGGAGGTTAGCGAATCGACCATGAGTCTCGTCGCCGAAGCGAGCAGGGGGAAGCCGTCTCCAAGCCAAGTTGACCGACCTCGAAGGAGAGACCCCCGACCATGACCTCCGCCACGCCCCCCACCAAACACCGACGCCTGCGCGAGTGGGTCGACTCCTGGGCTGAGCTCGCCACGCCGGACCGGGTCGAGTGGTGCGACGGCTCTGCAGAGGAATACGACGCCCTCTGCCAGGGGCTCGTAGACGCAGGGACCTTCACCCGCCTGTCGGACGCCAAAAGGCCCAACAGCTACTGGGCGACCTCGGACCCCGCCGACGTCGCGCGGGTCGAAGACCGCACGTTCATCTGCTCGGTTCGCCCAGAAGACGCCGGCACCACCAACCACTGGCGCGATCCAGAGGAGATGAAGGCGACCCTGCGCACCCTCTTCGACGGGTGCATGAAGGGCCGGACCATGTACGTCGTGCCCTTCTCGATGGGCCCGCTCGGGTCCCCGATCGCCCACATCGGAGTCCAGCTGACCGACTCGCCGTACGTGGCGGTCAGCATGAGGATCATGACGAGGATGGGCCAGGGAGCGCTCGACGTGCTCGGCGACGACGGTGACTGGGTCCCCTGCCTGCACTCCGTGGGCGCTCCGCTGGCCGAGGGCCAGGCGGACGTCGCCTGGCCGTGCAATCCCGACAACAAGTACATCGTGCACTTCCCCGAGACCCGTGAGATCTGGTCCTTCGGGTCCGGCTACGGCGGCAACGCCCTCCTCGGCAAGAAGTGCTTCGCCCTGCGGATCGCGTCGGTCATGGCCCGCGACGACGGCTGGCTAGCCGAGCACATGCTCATCGTGAAGCTGACCTCGCCCGCCGGCGAGGTCAGGTACGTGACCGGCGCGTTTCCCTCGGCCTGCGGCAAGACCAACCTGGCCATGCTGATCCCCACCCTGGCTGGCTGGAAGGTCGAAACC
>JBPCRR010000069.1:0-3623 GCA_050996645.1 Acidimicrobiales bacterium
GTCCCGGCGGTGGAGACCGACTACGACGTCTTCCACCAGGCGGTGACCAAGGGGGCCGAGGACCTGGGCGCCTTGCGCATCTTTGACCCCGACTTTCCGGCGCGGGCGGTGCTCGCCGCCGGCGCCCCCTGGTTCATGACCCTGTTCGGTCGCGACTCGCTCATCAGCGCCTGGATGGCCCTGATCGTGGACCCCGAGCTCGCCTTGGGGACCCTGCAGACCCTGGCTCGTTTCCAAGGCCGCGACGTCAACCCGGCCAACGAGGAGGAGCCCGGGCGGATCCTCCACGAGATGCGCTTCGGCGAAGCGTCGACCCTCTCGCTGGGCGGGGGGACGATCTACTACGGGACCGCCGACGCCACCCCGTTGTTCGTGATGCTTCTAGGTGAGCTGCGCCGCTGGGGCCTCGCCCGGGAAGCCGTCGACGAGCTGCTGCCCCAGGCGGACCGGGCCATCGAATGGATCGAGCACTTCGGCGACGCCGACGGCGACGGCTACGTGGAGTACCAGCGCAAGTCCGACAGGGGGCTGCGCAACCAGGGCTGGAAGGACTCGGCGGACGCGATCCGCTACGCGGACGGACGCCTGGCCGACGCCCCTATCGCGCTTGCGGAGGTGCAGGGCTACGTCTACGGCGCCTACCTGGCGCGGGCGTTCTTCGCCGGCGAAGCGGGCGACGCTGATGGGTCCAACCGGTACCGGGCCAAGGCCGCCGCGCTGAAGAACGCCTTCAACCGCGACTTCTGGCTCGAGGACAAGGGGTGGCTGGCCATGGGGCTCGACCGCGACAAGCGGCCGATCGACGCCCTGACGTCGAACATGGGCCACTGCCTATGGACGGGGATCCTCGACGCCGACAAGGCCGACGCCGTGGCCAAGCGCCTGATCTCGCCGGACATGTTCAGCGGCTGGGGAGTGCGCACCCTGGCCGCCTCCATGACCGGCTACAACCCGATCAGCTATCACTGCGGCTCGGTGTGGCCCCACGACAACGCGATCGTCGCGGCCGGGCTCATGCGCTACGGCCACGTCCGGGCGGCTCAGCGGGTGATCATGGCGATGCTCGACGCGGCGGTCGCCCAAGGAGGCCGGCTGCCGGAGCTGTTCAGCGGGCTCGACCGCCTCGAGCTGCCGCTCATCGTGTCGTACCCGACCTCGTGCAGCCCCCAGGCCTGGGCGGCTGCCTCGCCACTTTTGATGCTGCGAACCCTGTTGCGGCTCGACCCCTGGGTCCCACGCGGCAAGGTCTGGCTCCAGCCAGCACTGCCCGAGCAGATCGGCCGGCTGCACGTCGGGCGCATACCCCTCGCCGGCGCCCGCGTCTCGGTGAGCGTCGAAGGCGACAAGGTCGCCGTCGACGGCCTTCCCGACCACCTCGAGCTCGTCGAGGCTCCCCGCCACCCCTTGACCGGTTCCTAGTCGGCCCTATCCCGGGTCGGCCTACCAGCCCCGGTCGACCCACTCCTGGAGGTGGGGCGACTCGTCGCCGATGGTGGTGTCCTTGCCGTGGCCGGGCAGGACCAGCGTGTCGGGCGGAAGCTTGGCGAACAGGCGGCGCTCGATCGAGGAGATGATCGTCGAGAAGTCACCGCCGGGGAAGCTCGTGTTGCCCGGACCAGCAGGGAACAGCGTGTCGCCGCTGAAGAGCACCGGCGATCCTTCGAGTCGGAAGCACATGCAGCCGGGAGTGTGACCGGGGGTAGCGATGGTGTGCAGCCGCAGGCGACCCACGTCGATGACCGATTCGTCCTCCAGGACGAAGTCGTACGAAGGCAGCATCCCGGCGTCGGCAGCGGTAACCCCCACGTCGTAGCCCGCGTCGCGCACCTGGGGCACGGCCTGTATGTGGTCCCAGTGGCCGTGGGTCTCGAGCACCTTGACGACCCCGAGGCGCCGGCACAGCTCGAGCAGCTTGTCGTGCTCGTTGGCGGCGTCGATGAGCACCGCTTCGCCGGTCTCTTTGCAGCGCAGGACGAAGACGTTGTTGTCGACCGGTCCCACGACGAGGCTGTGGATCTCGGCTCGCGCGTCCTCGTAGTGCACGCGCGTCAGCGTAGCCACCCCGCGCTCCCTTCCCGACCCCCATAGTGCGGGTGCGCCCGGGCTCAGCTAAGAATGGAGCCATGAATTTTGCTTTCAGTGAGGAGCAGGAAGAGCTCCGCAACGCCGTCCGCCGCTTCCTGGACGACAAGTCGCCCGAGACCGAGGTCCGCCGGCTGATGGAGACCGAAGAGGGCTTCGACCCGGCGGTCTGGAAGCAGATGGCCGAGCAGCTGGGCCTGCAGGGGCTCATCATCCCCGAGGAGTTCGGCGGCTCGGGATACTCCTACGTCGAGCTGATCGTGGTCCTCGAGGAGATGGGCCGGGCACTTCTCTGCGCCCCCTACTTCTCCAGCGTCGCCTTGGCCGCCAACCTGTTGCTGGCATCCGGTGACGACGACGCCAAGAAGGACTACCTCTCCGGGATCGCCGCGGGCACCACGATCGCCACCGTCGCGCTCGCCGAGTCCTCGGGCCGCTGGGACGAGGAGGGGGTCACGCTTGCGGCGTCGGGCAGCGGTGCGGACTGGGCCCTCACCGGCGAGAAGCTCTACGTCCTCGACGGCCACACCGCCGACCTGGTGCTCGTCGCAGCGCGCAGCGACGCCGGCGTTTCGGTGTTCGCGGTCGAGTCAGGCGCCTCGGGCTTCGCCGCCACCGCGCTGTCGACGATGGACCAGACCCGCAAGCAGGCCAAGCTCACCTTCGACGCCACCCCCGCCCGCCTGATCGGCTCGGAGGGCTCGGGTTGGGCGGCGGTGTCCAAGATGCTCGACCTGGCTGCCGTCGCCCTCGCCGCCGAGCAGGTCGGAGGCGCGCAGAGGGTGCTCGACATGTCTGTGGAGTATGCCAAGGTGCGGGTGCAGTTCGGCCGGCCGATCGGCAGCTTCCAGGCCATCAAGCACAAGTGCGCCGACATGCTCCTCGAGGTCGAATCCGCCAAGTCCGCTGCTTACTACGCCGGGTGGGCTGCGGCGGAGGACAACGACGAGCTCCCCGTCGTGGCGAGCCTGGCCAAGTCCTACTGCTCGGAGGCCTACTTCCACGCCGCAGCAGAGAACATCCAGATACACGGCGGCATCGGCTTCACCTGGGAGCACCCCGCGCACCTCTACTTCAAGCGGGCCAAGTCGAGCGAGCTGCTCTTCGGCGATCCCACCTACCACCGCGAGCTGCTCGCCCAGCGCAGCGGGCTATAGGACGCATCGGCCTGTAGCGCCCCACCTCCGCGGCCCAGTCGGACGGCGGCCATCCGCCTCGAGCCGGGGGAGCCGGGGTCTGCAATATGGGCCACTGCCGACGAGGGCAGAACGCGCCTTATGGCGGCGCACGCTTGGCGGCGTTGGGCCCGAGCAGGCCGGCTTGGCGATCACGGTCGTTCTTGTCCTGGTGGTCGGGCCAACATCGGGGCTTGATGTTGGAGTACTCGGTGGCGCCGTTGTTGGCCAAAGGGTCAACGTGGTCGTACTCGAGGTGCCGCCGGCCTGCGCAGTCGACGCATTGCGCACCGTCGAAGCCCGGTACCGCCCCGAGGTCCAATGCGCTGCGCAGCTCTGCTGGCAGGTGGCGCCCGAAGTGTTTGA
>JBPCRR010000070.1:0-4938 GCA_050996645.1 Acidimicrobiales bacterium
CGGGAGTGGCACCTGCTCCTCGATGGTCGACAACGCTCCGAAGCTGCGCTCACCGACGTGGAGGTCGCTGATCGTGGCGAAGCGTGACAGCGCCGGGCCGGGTGGGGCGGCGAGCGTCGTCATCGAGAGGCTGGTGTCCAACGGGAGGGCTGCGGAGCCCGGGCAGCGCACCCGCAGCGGGTAGTGGGCGCCCGGCCGGAGCCCTGCGATCCGGAGTGTTCCCGGCCCCCCCGGGAGTGCGCTGAGCCGGAGCGGTGCCCGCCCGCGGCGGCGCAGCCACGCCGGCGCGCTGGCGGCGGCCGCGAGAGTATGGCCGGCGACCTCGACGACCACCTCCTGCCCCGGCCAGGCCGACCAGGTCAGCTGGCCCCCCGAGGCGTCGACGGCGAAGACCCCGAGGTTGGTTCCGCGCATCGCTGCAGTCTCGCCGATGGGCGATGCCGACAACGCCGGCGGCCGCGAAAGGCGAAGGGGTTAGCTGAGCTGAGCGAAGGGAACGGTTGAGACAGGGTGGCGGGACCACGTGGTGTGGGTCCGGGCGGAATTGGTCGGCTCCCACCCCACGTGGCCCACTCCTTGCCTGGCCATGCCAGCGCGGGCGTGGCCGGTCAGCCGAGGGCGGCTCCCACGCCGGGGCCGACGCGGGCCGCGAGCGACACGGTGATGTCCATGCGTTCCTCCAGCTGTGCGACCCTCGGGCCACCGACGGGCAGGGGGTGGTCGGCCAGCCACCGGTGCACCCGCTGAGCGGCCTCCTCGGAGGCGATCGAGGCGATGCCCTCGACGGTCCGGATGAGGAGGTTGTGCGGGAAGCGTCCGAGGAGCTCGTCCCAGTGCGCCTCCATCCACGGCCAGGCGAGGTGCCGGCCGGCGCGGCTCGCCAGCACGTTTCCGACGACGAGGGGGGCGTCTTGGTTGCGAACCTCATCGGTGAGGCAGAACTCCAGTGTGCGGCGGAGCAGCTCCGGGTCCTCGCTCCCGGCGAGCGCCATCAGGTAGCGGATCTTGTCCTGGGGGTTGGCGGCGCGGCGGTACTCGCCGAGGATGATCTCGTAGGCCTCCGCCCCCCCGGCTGCGGCCAGCACGCCGACCACGGCGGTGACGACGTCGGGCGACAGCGATGAGCGGTCCTCCAACAGCCGTTCGTGGCGCACGGCGGCTTGGGCCCGCACCTCGGGGTCGGCGCCGAGGACGCCCAGGGCGAAGATCAGCCGGGAGCGTGCGATCCCCAGCCGAGCCCGCTCCCCCTCCGGCGGATCCCAGCCCAGCGTGGCAAACGCCGGCGTGGCCACCCGCCGGACGAAGCGCTGCAGGAGGGGCAGGTCCTGCTCGGGGGTCACGAGGTTGAGCGCGCCGAGGGCGGACAGGACGGTGTTCCACACGTCCGGGTCGTCCTCGTCCGCCAGGACCGCGGTGAGGGCCACCCAGTCGGTCAGCTCCAGGGCTCCCGCCACCACCCCTGCGAAGCCATCGCCGAGCACGCTCATGCGCTCGAGCGGGTCGCACACCTGCTGAAGGCCCGCACCGACGAGGCGCCCCATCAGCTCGGTCGAGTAGGCGGTGCGGTAGAAGCCCCAGGCCCCTTCGTTGACCACTGCCCAGTCGACGGGGCCGTCCAAGCGCACCTCGGCGCTCGGGCCGTCGAGGAGCAGCCGACGCTTGACGATCGCCCCCGCCACCGATGCCCGCAGGTTGACCGGCACCGCCCACATCTGTGGGGCGCCCGCATCGCGGCGACCCTTCGCCGCCGCGCCGGCCGCGGCGTAGGTGAAACGGCGCTGGCGCAGTTCAACCGTCTCGGCGCCTCCCAGGGCCACCTCGACGATCGGGTAGCCGCCCTGGAAGATCCAGGTATCCATGATGGACCGCACCGGCTCTCCCGACACCGACTCAATCGAATCCCAGAGGTCGGTGGTCTCGGTGTTGGCGTAGCTGTGCTGGTGCAGGTACTCGGCGATCCCCTTTCGGAGCACCTCCGGCCCCAGGTACTGCTCGAGCATCTTCAGCACCGAGCCACCTTTCTCATACGTGAGGACGTCGAACATCGCCTCGGCGTCCGCGGGCTCCGCCACCTCGAACTCCACCGGACGCGTGGACAACAGGCCGTCGACCACGAGAGCGGCCGCCTTGCTCGCCCCGAAGGCGTTCCACACCTCCCACTCCGGGTTGAAGGCGTCGGTCGTGGTCAGCTCCATGAAGGTCGCGAAGGCCTCGTTGAGCCAGATCCCGTTCCACCACCTCATCGTCACCAGGTCCCCGAACCACATGTGCGCGGTCTCGTGCGCCACAACCGTCGCCACTCGCTGGCGCTCCAGCTGAGATGCCGTCGCGGTGTCGAGCAGGAGGGCGGTCTCCCGGTAGGTGACGCAGCCGAGGTTCTCCATCGCCCCGAACGCGAAGTCGGGGATGGCGACGTGGTCGATCTTGTCGCCCGGGTAGGGAAGCTCGAAGTACCCGGCGAGGAACCGGAGGGCGAAGGTGGCGGCCTCGACGGCGTACGGCGACAGGTGGGACTTCCCCGGCGGGGTTACGATCCGCACGGGCGTTTGGTCCACCTCGACCGGCTCGGTCAGCTCGAACGGACCGACCACGAACGCCACCAGGTACGTCGACATCTTCATGGTCGGGGCGAAGCGGACCCTGCGCCTGTCCCCCTCTACCGCCGTGTCGGACACCGAAGCGCTGTTGGAGATCGCCGTCTGTCCCTCCTCCACCACCAGCGTCACCTCGAAGACGGCCTTGCGGTCCGGCTCGTCCCAGCAAGGGAAGGCTCGCCGCGCGTCCGCGGGCTCGAACTGCGTGGTTGCGATCACCCTCTCGCGCCCCTCGTCGTCGGTGAAGGTGCTGCGATAGAACCCGCGCAGCTTGTCATTGAGGATCCCGCTGAACTCCAGGTCCAGGCGGTAGTGCTCGCCAGGCTCCAGAGCCGTCTCGAAACCTAGGGTGGCCCTTTCGGTGTCGTCGTCGGTCGACACGTTGCAGGGTTGAGCGGGGCTCCCGGGACCGTTCAGGATCGCCGAGGAGATGTCGAGCTCGGCGGCGTTGAGCACGATCTGGCTGACCGCCTCGTGGGCCTGGAGGCTGACCGAGACCGATCCGGTGAAGCTCGCCGAGTCGAGGTCGGGTCGGAGCTCCAGCACGTAGCGCTCGGGCACCACGTGGCGGGGCAGCCTGTGTTCGTCGGAGATGCTCATGGGTTCCTTCCGTCGGTTCGCATGCCCGTGGGCGCGGGTGGCGAGACTGGCCGGGACTGACCGGGGACTGGTGCGCCGAGATTAGGGCGGTTGCTCCGGGGGTGCCCGAAGTGGGGCGCCGGCGCTACCGTCGGCCTGAGTGTCAGCCAACGCTGTGTCCGGAGTCCTCGAGGTGGTGACGGTCGGCCATGCCATCGTCGACGTTTTGGCGTTCACCGACGATTCCACGGTGGAAGCCCTCCGGGTGACCAAGGGCACCATGACCCTCGTCGACGGTGTGGAGTCGGTTCGCATCTATGCGGGACTCGGCCCCGGTACCGAGGTCTCGGGCGGCTCAGCGGCCAACACGGCAGTCGGCTTGGCGGAACTCGGGGTCGGCGCCGGGTTCATCGGCAAGGTGCGCGACGACACCCTCGGTCAAGTCTTCGCCCACGACATCCGCGCGTCGGGCGTGGCCTTCGACGTGCCCCCGGCATCTGCAGGGCCGGGCACCGGCCGGTGCCTGGTGATGGTGACCCCCGACGCCGAGAAGACGATGTGCACCCATCTTGGTATCGGCGCCGAGCTCAGCCCCGATGACGTGGATACCGGTCGGGTCGGGGCAGCCGATGTGGTCTACATCGAGGGCTATCTCTGCGGCGTGGAAGCCACTGCGGCGACGGTGGACAGGGTGATCGAGGCGGCACGCGCCGGGGGAAGCCGGGTGGCGCTGTCCCTGTCGGACCCGTTTTGGGTGCAGATCCACGGCGGCGCCCTCGACGCATTGCTCGATCGCGTCGACGTCCTGTTTGCAAACGCCGACGAGGCGTGCGGACTGGTGGGCACCGAGGACCTGGACGTGGCGATCAAAGCGCTGGCCGGGCGCTGCGAGACGGTAACCGTCACCTGCGGCGCGGAGGGAGCCAGGGTGGCTCAGGGAGGCGCGGTCATGTCGGTGCCTGCGGCCCCCGCGGCTCGGGTCGTGGACACAACCGGCGCCGGCGACATGTACGCCGCCGGCTTCCTCTGCGGGTTGGTGCGCGGGCTCTCCCCTGAAGACTCGGCCCGCCTCGGGGGGATCGTGGCTGCCGAGGTTGTGAGCCACCTGGGGGCCCGTCCTCAGGTCCCGCTGGTCGACCTGGTCGCCGCGACTGGGCTCAGCGTGCCGGCGCGTCGCGGGTAGCGGCAGCCGTAGCGCGATTCAGCCGGCGGGTAGGGGTCAGCCGGCGGGTAGGGGTCAGCCGGCAGGTAGGCCGGCGGAGCCAGTCAGCCCGTAGCAGCGCTCAGCCGCGTCCCCGGTTGGGCTTGCGCCCGTGATTGGCCTTGTTGCGCTTGGCGCGCTGGCGGGACTTGGCGGTGCGTTTGGACATGGGCGCTGAGCATAGGGCTTGGCTACGCACTGGGCCGGGCGGGGCTCGAGAGCCCCGGGGCGCATTTGGGGTGTAGTCCCCTTCAGCACCCGAGCGGCGCCTCCCGCCATCGTCCTACGGCGGCGGTTCCTAAGACGGCGCCCGCTTGGCGGCGCTCGGCCCGAGGAGTCCGGCTTGGCGATCACGGTCGGTCTTGTCCTGGTGGTCGGGCCAACATCGGGGCTTGATGTTGGAGTACTCGGTGGCGCCGTTGTTGGCCAGAGGCTCTACGTGGTCGTACTCGAGGTGCCGCCGGCCTGCGCAGTCGACGCATTGCGCACCGTCGAAGCCCGGTACCGCCCCGAGGTCCAATGCGCTGCGCAGCTCTGCTGGCAGGTGGCGCCCGAAGTGTTTGA
>JBPCRR010000084.1:0-4685 GCA_050996645.1 Acidimicrobiales bacterium
GGGCTCGACGGTGTAGATGCGCGCAGAGGCCGCCGCGTTCGCTGTCGGTCGGCACACCTCGACGCGCGCCGCGCCGCCGTCGAGCGGGCGGCCGAGCAGGAGCCCACACGCCTCGAGCGGGAAACCACCGAGGCAGTCGGCAACCATCGCGTGATAGGCACGCTTGACCACCAGCAGCACGCCCATGACGGTACCGTGAGTTGGCCATGCCCCCGAAGGTCACCAAGACGGCGTACGCCACCCGGCCGGTGGCCCAGAACCGCCGCGCCCGCCACGACTACGACATCCGCGACACCTACGAGGCGGGGATGGTGCTGGCCGGTAGCGAGGTGAAGAGCCTCAGGGACGGGAAAGTGCAGTTGCGCGACGCATACGCGCGGGTCCAAGACGGCGAGGTGTGGCTTCACGGGGTACACGTGTCGCCCTACGAGTTCGCAAACGGCTTCGGCTCGGTTGACCCCGATCGCTCCCGCAAGTTGCTGCTTCACCGCCGCCAGATCGAAGAGCTGTGGCAAAAGACCTCCCAGGACTCGCTGACGCTCGTGCCCCTGGCCATCTACTTCAAGGACGGCCGCGCCAAGGTGGACCTCGCCTTGGCGCGAGGCAGGCACACCTACGACAAGCGTCACGCAATCGCCGCGCGCGAAGCGGCGATGGAGGCCCGCCGGGCTACAGGCACCCAGCGCCGGGGACAGGACTCTCGGTGAACGACACCGTGCGCCTGGGTCGCATAGGCGGCGTGGTCGTGGGGCTCAACTGGACCCTCCTGGTCGTGGTGGCGCTGCTCGCCTACGGGCTGGCATCTAGCAGCTTCCCCTCCTACGCCGCCGGGTACCCAGCTGTGTCGTACGCAGTGGCAAGCGGCACCAGCGAGAGGGTGTGGTTGTTGTGCGTGTTGTTGCACGAGCTCGGCCACGCGTTCGTGGCTCGGCGTGCCGGGCTTGCCGTCGGCGGGATCACGCTTTCATGGATGGGAGGCGTCACCCGCATCGAGGGCGACGCCGCTCGCCCCCGGGCCGAGCTCGCCATCGCCGCGGTCGGCCCGGCGGTCAGCCTCGCTCTCGGCGGCCTGCTCTGGGTGGCCCGACTGTCGGTACAGCACTCCAGTGTCCACCGCCTCATGGCGGCCGCGCTCGGCTGGCTGGCGGTGATCAACGTGGTCCTCGCTGTCTTCAACCTCTTCCCAGCAGCTCCCCTCGACGGCGGCCGCGTGCTGCACGCGCTGGCCTGGAGCGCGACCGGTGATCGGCTCCGCGCGACGAGGATCGCCAGCAGGGCCGGGGTGGTCCTCGGTGCGGCGGTCATCGGCTTCGGGGTGGTCGAGGGCTATCGCGGCTCGCGCAGCGCCAACGGCCTCTTTCTGATGTTGCTCGGTTGGTGGTTGCTGAGCGCCGCGCGCGCCGAGGAGGCGAGCGCAAACGCCCACAGCGCCCTCGAGGGCCTCAAGGTGGCTGACCTGATGCGTCCGGTGGGGGCTGGCCCCGGATGGCTCACCATCGACGCCTTCATCGAACACCACGCCGGCGCCCGACCTGGCTGGGTGTGGCTTCTGGAGGGCTGGGAGAGCGGGTACCAGGGCGTCGTAAGCGGCGATGCCCTGCTGGCCGTGCCACTGCAGAGACGGGCGGTGCTCCGGCCTTTGGACTTGGGCCTTCCGGTCGCCGCCGCCGCCGGCGCCTCGCCGACCGAGGACCTCCTCGACGTCCTGGCGCGGACCGAGGGAAAGCAGGTGGTGTCGGGGACCGACAGCGGATCTACCGTGTGTACGGTGCTGTCGATTGACGTTTAGGCCGGAGTGTGACCCCGCCGGCGTGGGCCGTCGCCCTTCAGCTGGGCACGCGCCGGCGCAGCCACTCCCTAAGGAGGCGTTATGACAATCATCGATGACACGGGCACGGATGAGGGCTTCACGCCCTACAACGCCGAGGTCGGGAGGCTGGTCCACGACGCCGACGCCCACCTCATGGAGACCCCAAACTGGCTCCGCGACCACGCCGACCCCTCCGTGCGCGACAGGATCGAGCCCCTGCGCTACCCGGGGGGCAACGAGCTGCGCCAAACCGGCGATCCCTCCGCGCAGCAGGCGGACCTCGACGCCGCATTCGTCCGCCTGGCGGCACGCCACCGCTCCCCCGCATACCGCTCCTCCGAAGCCGAGGAGATCATGCTGCGAAAGAACTTCGCGGCGACGGGATCGTTCCTCGCGGAGGACCGCGGACGGGCGCTGGACCTGCTCGGGTTCGCAAGCCAGCTTGTGTTCAACACCTTCCACAACCGTCGGCTTCACGACTGGGAGCACACCGGCGACATGGAGCTGGCATACGGCGCCGCGCGGGCGCACAACCGCGGCATGCTCGAGTTCTGCTCCGCCGACCCCAGGCTGCTGCCCACCTGCTACGTGCCCCTGGCCGACTTCGAACTGGCTGCCTCAATGGCGGCCGAAGCAGTCGGGGCCGGCGCCGCAGCGCTGCTGATCGCCTCCGGATGTCCCGCCGGCCACTCCCCCAGCCACGTCGCTCTCGATGCGGTGTGGGCCGTCGCCGAGGACGCCGGCATTCCCGTCGTGTTCCACGTCGGGGGGACAGGGGACCTGATCGACCGCAACTACTTCAACAACGGGCTGCCTATACCGCCGGACTTCCACGGCGGCGAGGAGAACTTCCGCTCCGTGGACTACATGGCGATCCCCCACCCCCCGATGCAGACCCTCGCCACCATGATCTTCGACGGGGTCCTGGAGCGCTTCCCCGACCTGCGGATCGGCGTGATCGAGCAAGGGGCGATCTGGTTGCCCTCCTGGATCCGCCAGATGGAGTCGGCGCTCGACGCGTTCGGTCGCCACGAGGAGCGGCTCCGCTCGCTGACCCTGCGCCCGTCCGACTACGTCCGCCGCCAGGTGCGGGCAACCCCCTACCCCACCGAGGACGTCGGCTGGATCATCGGCCAGTCGGGCCCGGAGGTGTGCATGTTCTCCTCCGACTACCCCCACGTCGAGGGGGGGCGCCGGCCTATCGAGCGCTTCGAGGCTTCCCTCGGCGGTGCTTCGACCGAGGTGAGGCGCCGGTTCTACTGCGACAACCTCCTCGACCTGATGGGCACCGCCGGCGCCGGTCTCGCCGCCTGAGTGGGGGGGTCCGGTAGGATCGAGGGGTTGCACCTTGACATGGGGGTGATTGGCTTCGACTTCGGTCGTTGACTCGGGAGAAGCGAGCCGTGGTCTCCGGAACCACGCTAAAGAGCCGGAACCAAAAACAAATGCCGAGCCTCAGCTCGCACTGGCTGCTTAAGAAGTAGCCCGTCTGCCCGGTCCAAGCTCTACGGGCCGGTCCCAGGCGTCATCAAGTAGAGCTCACCTGGTGGCCGCGTCGGCCGACCGCCGGGGACACCTCGCCGACTGGGAGCCCTCGCCGGTGCCGGTGGCGAGTGAGGGCTCCGACATCAAATCACCGGCTGCGCTCGGAGAAGTCCCGATGATTCGTCGAAGGACGCGGGTTCGATTCCCGCCACCTCCACTTGGGGATGATCGTGAAATGTCACGAGGTGTGTTCACGAAATCTCTCCTTGGTTGTGGCGAGGGCTCATGTGAGTCCGCCGCCACCCCTGGTTCAGCAGTTAGACGGCCCCGAAGGGGGCCGTCTTTCGCGAGCTGCCATCGTTGCCTTCCGGCCGCTCGTGTCGGGACGCCTTGAAGCCGGCCGCCGTGTGGCAGCCGGCTGATTCCGCGAAAGGGCGGGAGCTAGGCCTTCTGGGCTGATCGCCTTCCGAAGTTGCCCGCTAATGGCACGCACTGACTCGGCCCTGGGAGGTGGGGCGGAGGGCCGGACCTGAACGGCGAGTTGACTGCGGCGGGCGGAAGGTCTTTGCGGCGCTCGGACAGCCCACCGTGAACCACCGGCCGCCGATCCAACTCGACCTCGCCGAGACGGCGACGATCGAGAGTCGCGCTCAGCTCAGCGCCGGGGCCGGGCGGTCCGTCCCGTCCCCTTGGCGCAGCTGGACCACGGCCGCGACGACCAGCCACACGAGCAGAAGGGCGATGGGCAGGAACGCGATGGCCCCCAATAGAGCGATGCCAACGACGATGCTGTAGACGAAGAGCTTCTGACCGAAGACCCCGCCCTTCCGGGCCTGCACGCCCAGGGCGACTACCGCTATCGCGGCGGCCAGCATGCCGGGAAGGCCCACCATGGCGAAGCCGGCCTCGTCGCAGAGACGCAGCAGGTCGGCGTCGGGCACCGGGCCCCCGCCGCTTACGATGGAGCCGGGCATGGCCATGAGGACCCCGCCCGTCGCCATGCAGGCCGCGGTGACGGCGGCGCTGATGAGAGGGAGCGGACCGGGCCGGGTGCCCCTGGCCGCGATGCGCTGCCACATGCCGAGGACGAAGACCAGGAAGCACAGCCCCGACACCACCAGGGCCGCGCCCGAGACGATGTGGCCGGCAGCGTGCGACTTGGTGTAATCGGCCATCCACTTCGCGTTCGAAGCGTTGTTTTGGGGTGGTGAGCTGGCGACGACACCGATAGCGAATGCCACCACGAAGGCGATGCCGGTCCAAGGCGCCAGGCGGAGCGCCCGGCCCATGGGCCGGTCCAAGGCGCCCGGCGGAGCGCCCGGCCCCTGGGCCGGTCCTGCGCCGGCGCGCGACGATCGGTGATTTCCCTTTGTCCCCCCCTTCGCGATGG
>JBPCRR010000097.1:0-11118 GCA_050996645.1 Acidimicrobiales bacterium
GAGCAACGCCTGCGGCGTCCTGCGCTCGGTCCACGACGCGAGCGGCGGGATGGACGGCTTCGTCTCGCTCGAAGTCTCCCCCGCAGCCGCTTACGAGTCGCGCACCACCATCGACGCGGCGCGAGGACTGCACCAGCGCATCGGTCTGCCCAACCTCATGGTCAAGATCCCCGCCACCGAGGCCGGCGTTCCGGCGATCCGCCAGATGATCGGAGAGGGCCGCAACATCAACGTGACCCTGATATTCAGCTTGGAGCGCTACGGGGAGGTGATCGAGGCCTATCTCGGCGGCCTCGAGGACCTCGGCGCAAGCGGCGGGGACCTCGGCGCTGTCCACAGCGTCGCGTCTTTCTTCGTGAGCAGGGTCGACACCGAGGTGGACCGCCGTCTGGAGGACGCCAACCAGTCATCCGCCAGTCAATCCTCCCCCAGTCAGGCGCCGGCCGGCCTGGCAGGAAAGGCGGCGGTGGCGCAGGCGCGCCTCGCCTACAAGCTGTTCCAGGAACGCTTCACAGGCCCGCGCTGGGACGCGCTGTCCGCCCGAGGAGCCCACGTGCAGCGCCCGTTGTGGGCCTCGACGTCGACCAAGAACCCCGCCTACCCGGACCTGCTCTACGTCGAGAGCCTCATCGGCCCCGACACCGTCGACACCATGCCCGACGCCACCGTCGAAGCCTTCGAGGACCACGGCAGGATCGCGCGCACCGTCGACCAGAAGGTGGACGGCGCGAAGGCACATCTGGAGGCGCTCGCCGGCGTCGGCATCGACATGGCCGACGTGGCCCAAAGCCTCGAGGACGAAGGGGTGGCGTCGTTCGCGAAGAGCTTCGACCACCTCCTATCTGCCCTCGAGGAAAAGGCTGCGGGCACCCACTCTCGCTGAAGCCGGCGGCCCGATCCCCCTCCTGGGAGGGGCCCATGGGGGCTTGGCTAGTGTGACCCACCGTGAACGCGGAGCCGGGGTCGTGAACGGCGAGCTGACGGTCGTGGACGACCTGCCCGGCGCTTTCGCCGAGAGAGTCATCCACGCCTTCGCCAATCGCCCCGAAGAGCTGTTCTCCCTGGCGCTGTCGGGCGGAAGCGTCGCCAGGGAGCTGTACGAGCGCCTCGCGGACGACAGCGCCAACTCCATCGACTGGCTGTCGGTCAACGTGTATTGGGGCGACGAGCGCTGTGTGCCCCCCGACGACGCGGACTCCAACCAGCTGCTGGGCCGCCAGGCCCTGCTCGAGAGGGTCGGAGCCGCAAACGCGGTGTACCCGATGAGCTGCGAAGACGGCCCCGACGCCTACCAGCTGAGGCTCGGGGAGATCGGCAAGCTCGACGTGGTCCATCTCGGCCTGGGGCACGATGGCCACACGGCGTCGTTGTTCCCCGATTCCGCTGCCCTTGACGCCGACCCTGGCCAGTGGGTGGCGCGCAACGAGGACCCGCATGGCAACAATCCCCACCCGCGAATGACCCTGACGCTGTCAGGGCTGGCGCGCGCCCGGCTCATCCTGTTCACGGTCGCCGGGGAGGACAAGCGCGACGTGCTTCAAGCGATAGTGGATGGAGCCGACCTGCCAGCGGCGCGCGTGACCGCGGACAAGATCGTGTGGCTGGTGGAGCGCTCCGCCGCGCCCCGGCCGCATCGCTGACCCCGTGGCACCGGTTGACAGCCGCGAGCTGCAGCGCCGCCTCGTCGACCTGCTCGACTCGGTCGGGGCGACCGCCAACCGTGACCAGCTCCTCGAGATCCTCGAGACAGTGCTGCGCCTGGCCACTGACAAGTCCCAACGTCTGGACCTGAAGATCGCCAACGCCGCGTTGAAAGAGATGCGGGACGGCTTCGAGGTCTTCGCCCCGTACCGCCATGTCCGCAAGGTGACCATGTTCGGCTCCGCGCGCACGCTGCCGAGCGACCCCCTGTACGCACAGGCGCGCGATCTGAGCGCCGTCCTAGCGGCACACGGGTGGTCGACCGTGACCGGCGCGGGCCCGGGGATCATGGCCGCGGGCCTCGAAGGGGCAGGGGCGGACCACGCCTTCGGCATCAACATCCGTCTCCCCCAAGAACAGGGCCCCAACGAGTTCATCGCCTCCAACCCCAAGTTGGTCTCCATGAAGTACTTCTTCACCCGCAAGTTGCTCCTGATCAAGGAGTCCTACGGCTACGTGGTGCTGCCCGGAGGCTTCGGCACGCTCGACGAGGCCTTCGAGCTGCTCACCCTGCTCCAGACCGGCAAGGCGCAGCCCGCCCCGGTGGTGCTGCTCGAAGTGCCGGGCGGGAGCTACTGGCACGGCTGGGCCCGCTTCGTCGAGGAGGAGGTGGCCGCCAGGAACCTGATCAACCCCGCGGACGTCGGCCTGTACCGGATCACCGAGAGCGTCGAGGGCGCAGCCGCAGAACTGCTCGGCTTCTACCGCAACTACCACTCGCTGCGCTGGGTCGGCGAGCGCTTGGTGATCCGCCTCGAAGCCCGACCCACGCGCGCGGAGGTCGCCGCGTTGAACGAGGCCTTCTCCGACATGATGGCCGGTCCCCTCGAGCTCCTCGACGGTCCGCTGCCGGCCGAGCGCCGCAGTGACGACTTCCCCGAGCTGGCCAGGGTGGCACTGCGCTTCGACAGGCTTTCCTACGCGCGCCTCCGAGAGCTGATCGACGCCCTCAACCACCTGGCGAGCGCCCCGTCAGCGCCGTCGGGCTAGGCGTCGTCGGGCTCGCTCAGGATCGCGGCCGCTTTCTCCACTGCTCTGCGGGCGCGCGCCAAGCGCCGTTCGTCGACCGGCAGCTCCACGCCGCCCGCATCGATCGACTCCCGGAGCCGCTCGATGCCCAGGTCGGCGAGCTCCTCGGATATCGCCTGCAGCCGCCGTGTGAGGTCCTCGAACTCACCGGCCATCGCCACCGCCTCCCATCGCGCCCAAGGCCTCGGCCACCAGCTCCATCGGGTGCCGCACCGGCACCCCCGCCGCAGCCAGCCACAGCGAACAACCCGGGTTGGCGCTGGCCACCACGCCGGCGCCGGCGCGCCCGATCGCGGCCAGCTTCTGGGTCCGGATCCTCCCAGCCAGCTCCGGTTGCAGGGCGGCGAACGCGCCGCCGGCGCCGCAGCAGCGCCCCTCGTCATCGAGCTCGACCAGTTCGAAGTAGCGCCCGAGCACCGCCCGCACCGCCCACTCGGCGCGCTGTGCGTGGCGCAGATGGCAAGGGTCCGCCACCACGACGCGGGGGCGTCCTCCTGCCCGGGGCGGTGGCAGCTGGTCGATCCGGGCGGCGAGCCACTCGTGCACGTCGAACACCCGCGCCGAGAACCGCTCTGCGTCTGGTGACCCGCGCAGGCGGCCGTACTCCTTCAACGCCGCCCCGCATCCCGCAGAGTTGACCAGCACGGGGCGCTCCCCTGGCATCGACGCCATCACCCGTCCCGCCAACCTCCGCCCTTCGCCAGTCAGCCCGGCGTGGCAGTGGAGGGCGCCGCAGCAGTCCCCGCCGGCTCCAGGGAACGCCACGCCTGCGCCAGCCAGCTCGACGACGGCTTGGGTGGCTGCGTGTACCTCGCGCTGCCAGGCGTCCATGACGCAGCCGGTGAATAGCCACACGTCGTCCCCGCTCGGTCGCAGCCGGGCCCGGCGCAAGGGCAGCGAAGGCAGGGCGAGGCGCGCCGACACCGCAGCCGGCATCACGCCCAGGCGCTGGGCGACGCCGCCGAGCACGCTCAACCCGACCAGCAACCCGTGATGGCCGAGAACCCGATAGCCGGCCCGCTGCCACCGCGGCACGGCGTGCCAGGAGATCGCGGCTCGGGCGGCTTCCATCATCCGGCCGAAGGGCACCGTCGCCGGGCAGGCGGTCTCGCAGGCCCGGCACTGCACACAGGTCTCCATGAGCCGTTCGAACCCGGCGTCGAGCGGCGCTCCGGCCTGCGCCGCGCGCATCGCGGTGATCCGGCCCCGAGGTGAAAGACCCTCCTCGCCGCTCACCCTGTAGGTCGGACAATGGGCGAGGCACAGGCCGCACGAGACACACGCCGCCAGGTCGTCGTCGTCGATCAGAAGGGGCCCGGTCCCCCCTGTCTGGGCTTCCCCGCGTGCCGTTGTGGTCATCGGGCGAGGACATCCCTTCCCGGGTTGAGACGCCCGGTCGGGTCGAAACGGGACTTGAGCCCCCGGTTGAGGGCGACCACAGCGGCGTCGGGGGCCGTTACATCGAGCGCGGGCATATCGAGCGCGGGCCCCTCCACCCCGGTGCCGGCGGGGACATGCACGGTCCCGACTCCAACCTCCGCCAGCCACGGCCCGGCCATCCCGGCGGGGAGCGCCTCGAGGTCGCGGGGGTCAAGAGAGCGCTGGTCTGCCCCGGGCATCGGCGGAGGCCCGGGTACCTCGACGAGTCGATCGAGATGGGCGTCGGCCTGCGAAGCCACGTCCGCCGGATGACCCGCCAAGCCGACCCAGGTGTGGCGCCCGTCCCAGAGCACCGCCAGCGGCCTGTAGAGCACAGCGCCCAAGGCGAAGGGGTCCACGTCCGCGCCCATCCACCATCGCGTCGTCTGCGGCCGGGGCAAGCAGCGCAGCACGACCTCGGCGAGCAGGCCGAGGGTGCCGAGGGAGCCGACCATGAGCCGGCAGAGGTCGAATCCGGTCACGTTCTTGACCAGGGGTCCGCCCGCACGGGCCAGGCGGCCGTCGGCAGTGGCCCACGTGGCCTCGAGGACGCAGTCCCTCACCGGGCCGTAGCGCAGCCGGTGCAACCCGCTGCGGCCCACGGCCAGCACCCCGCCCACCGTCGCCCGCTGCGGCTCCGGCGCGCCGAGGACCACCATCTGCGATTTCTCCCCAACGGCACTCGCGAGCTCCGCGACGGTCGTGCCGGCGCCTACCCTCACGATCATCTCCTCGGGCTGGTGGCTCACCACCCCGACGGGCGCGCGGATCTCCCGGGTGCCTGCGTGCGGCAGCCCCCCGACCGCCCACTGAGTGCGCCCGCCGGCAACGCACACCGGCCCTTCTGAGCCAACCTCGTCCACGAAAGACTCCAGCCTCCCGCGGGTCACCGGCAGCCCCTCACTGGCCAGTCGCTCAGATCCAGGCGCCGGCGGGCAGCGCGGCCAGGTCGCCGCAGCGCGAGCCGCGCGGGAGGACCTTTTCGGGGTTGCAAAGCCCGTCGGGGTCGAACACCCGGCGGAGCCGGTCCTGGGCGTCGAGGTCGACGGCGCTGAACACCAACGGCATCGCGTCGCGCTTCTCCAGCCCGATGCCGTGCTCGCCTGACAGCATCCCGCCCGCCGCCACGCACGCCTCGATGATCTCGCGGCCGGCGGCGGCGACCCGTTCCATCGCGCCGGGGTGGCGCTTGTCGAACACCAGGAGTGGGTGGAGGTTGCCGTCGCCGGCATGGAACACGTTGCACAGCGCCAGGCCGTGGCGGTCGGCGATCGTACAGATCTCCCGAAGCACGCCGACGAGCGCCGCCCGGGGCACCACGCAGTCGTGGAGGTAGTAATTGGGGGCGATCCGCGCGACGGCACCGAAGGCCGACTTGCGTCCCTTCCACCAACCGGCGCGCTCGACCGCATCGGCGGCAACCCGGACGCCGCGGGCACGGTGAGCGACGAGCACGGCGCGGATCGACTCGACCTGCGCCTCCAACCCGGGGGCCAGGCCGTCGATCTCGATCAACAAGACCGCGGCGGCGTCGGTCGGGAACCCGGCATGGACAAAGGCTTCGACGGCCTCGACGATGCGGGCGTCCATCATCTCGAGCGCCGCTGGGATGACGCCGGCGGCGATGATGCCGCTCACCGCAGCCGCCGCGTCGTCCATGGTCGAGAAGTCGGCCAGCAGGGTCGCCACCCGCGGCGGCAGCGGCGTCAGCCGCACCGCAAGCTTGGTGGTGATGCCCATGGTCCCCTCGCTGCCGACGAACGCGCCCCGAAGGTCGTAGCCGGCGGGGTCAGGGTCGGTGCCACCGAGGAGAGCCACGGTGCCGTCGGGAAGGACCACCTCGAGAGCCAGCACGTGTGCGCTGGTCACCCCGTAGAGCAGGCAGTGGGGCCCGCCGGAGTTGTTGGCCACGTTGCCCCCTACGCTGCAGGACTGCTGGCTGGAGGGATCGGGGGCGAAGTGGAGTCCGTGGGGCGCGACGGCGCGGGTGAGGTCTAGGTTGAGGACGCCCGGCTGCACCCAGGCCATACGCGCCCGTGGGTCCACCTCGACGATGCGGTCCATCTTGGTGGTGACGATGACGACCGGGGGGATGGATCCGGCGGGGGTGGCACCGCCTGCGAGACCGGTGCCCGAGCCCCGGGGCACGAAGGGCCAGCGGTGCGCTGCGCAGACCCGGACCACTGAGGCCACCTCGGCGGTGGTGAGCGGGAAGCACACGACCGAGGCCTCGCCGGTGAGGTTCGAGGCATCTCGACTGTAGAGACCCACCTCGGTTCCCTCGTGGCGAACCCGGTCCGGGGAAAGCGACGCTTCGAGGTCCTGGATCAGGCGGGGCAACGCCGACGGGTCACGCCGAGAAGAAGGCGCTGTGGCGGCCTCGACGTCAATTCTCATTGAGGCCAGTCTGGCTCATGAAGGCCAGTCTGGCTCATCGATGGGAAGCTGCCGGACTCAGCCGTCGCTCGGGCACTGGGACCCAGCCGGCGGTGCGCCGAGGTCGATCATGTAGGTGTCGACCAGGCGCCGTACACACGCGCTCGCTGCATAGGCGGTGTGACCTTCGCCGACTCGGGTGAGGAGCACTCCTCGCTCGAGCTCCCCCGCCAAGGCCTTGCCCCACTGGTAAGGGGTGATGGGGTCTGCGGTGGTCGCGACGACCACGATCGGGGGGGCGCCAGCGGCCTTGATCGGGTGGGGGGCTGCGGTGGCTGGCAGCGGCCACACCGCGCAGTCGAGCTCGCCCAGGAGGTCACCGACCCCGAAGTCGGGCGCGGCCGCTGCCGCAGCCGGCTCCGCGGCACGGAGCTGGTCGATCGAAGGCGACGGTGCGTCCAGGCAGTTTACGGCTACCTCGGCCTCCAGGAGCGGTTGGTAGGTCCCGTCGGCGTTGCGCCCGACGTAGCTGTCGAAGAGGCGTATCAGCTCGGTCCCGTCCCCTCGGTCAGCCTCCGCCAGCGCCGCGGCCTCGTCGTTCCACGTCGCAGGCTCGTAGAGGCCGGCGGCGGTGCCGTAAAACAGCTCGCCGGGTCCGACCGTGCGCGTCGTTCCCGGGACCGTCAGCGGCCGGGCCCGGACCCGGGCCTCGAGCGCGGCGAAGTCCGCAGCCCGGCTCAGCCCGGCTGGCTGCCACGGACACTGGGGCATGCCGGCGCACCACTTCTGGAACGTGGTGAACTGCGCGTCGAGCGCCGCAGCCTGCGACTCCGCCACTGTCACCGGAGCGAGCGCTGGGTCCAGCGCGCCGTCGAGCACGAGCGCCCTCACCCGGTCCGGGAACAGCTCGGCGTAGGTAGCCCCGAGGAACGAGCCGTAGGAGAAACCCAGGTAGGTGAGCTTGGGGTCACCCAGGGCCTGGCGGACCTGGTCCATGCCACGCGCGGCGTCTGCGGTGCTCACGTGGCCGAGCAGCCGCCCGGTGAGCGCCTCGCAGCCGGCAGCCAGCCGTCGCGCCCCGTCGACCAGCGCCGCGAAGCCCGCCGGGTCAGGGGGACCTGGGTCGAGGTGGAGCAAGGCGTCGAGGCCGGGGCCGTCGAGGCAGCGCACCGCCTGGCTATGCCCGACCCCGGGGGGATCGAAGGCGACCACGTCGAAGTGCTGGCGCAGGGCGGGGGTGAGCCAGAAATAGAGCCGGGGCAGTGAGTCCAGCGCCGAGACGCCGGGGCCGCCGGGGTTGACGATCAGCGAGCCCAAGCGCGCTCCGGTCGCTCGATAACGCGCCAGGGCCACACGGACGGTGGTCGCCGGCGCGTTCGCAACCAACGTCACCACAGTCGAGGTGCACTCGAGGCCCTGAGCCGTCGGCTGCTGGCACGGCGCCCACTCGAGGGGGGCTGGAGGCGCGAGAGTGCTGGTGGTGGCCGCGGCCTGCGCGGTGCTCCCCCGGTTCGCGCCCGGCGCGGCCGGGCTTCGCCCCGACCCGCATCCGGCCCCCGCAAGCGCCAGGGCGCATGCAGTCGCGACCCACGCTCGGCGCCTCCAGAACTGCATCGGCCACAGGGTAACCCTGCTGGTGCTGCGCTACGGTGCCAGGGTGCCTGATCTGGTGCTGGCGGGCTACGCGGAGGCGCACAGCAACCGCATAGTGGCGACCCTCCTGGACTGGCTGAGGATCCCGTCGGTGTCCGCCGACCCGGAGCGCCGCGGCGACGTGGAAGCTTCGGCTCGCTTCGTCGGCGGTCTCCTCGAAGCCGCCGGCTTGGAGCACGTCCGGCTGCTCGCTACCGGCGGCCCGGGCGACCCGGGGCAGCCGGCCGTCTACGGCGACTGGCTCCACGCCGGCGCAGCGGCTCCGACGGTGCTCGTTTACGGCCACCACGACGTGCAGCCGGTGGACCCCATCGAGGAATGGCGATCCCCGCCGTTCGATCCTGTGATCGTCGACGGCGAGTGCAGGGCGCGCGGCGCCATAGACGACAAGGGCCAGGTGCTCTACCAAGTGGAGGCGGCGCGCGCGCTGCTCGCGGCCACCGGAGCCCTGCCCGTAAACCTGAAGTTTCTCGTGGAGGGCGAGGAAGAGGTCGGCAGTCCCCACTTCGAGCGTCTGCTCGTGGAGCAAGCGGACCTGCTGCGCGCCGAGGTGGTGGTCGTCTCCGACACAGGCATGATCTCGCCCGACATCCCGTCTGTCACCGTCGGCATGCGGGGCCTCGTAGCCTTCGACGTGGGTTTGCGCACCGCTGCGGTCGACCTCCACAGCGGGATGTGGGGCGGGACGGTGCCCAACGCGGCCCACATCGCGGCCGAGGTGGTCGCGTCCCTGCACGATGAAAGCGGGCGGGTCACCATCCCTGGCTTCTACGACGCCGTCCGGGATCTGAGCGAGGTGGAGCAAGCCTCTCTCGACGCGCAGCCCTTCGACGAGGAAGCGTTCCGCTCACAAGCCGGCGGGGTCGGCTTCCTCCCCGGCGAGGCCGGATTCAGTCCCCTCGAGCGGATAGGGGTCCGCCCCACGGCTGAGGTCGTGGGGCTGCACTCGGGCTACGGCGGTCCGGGGATCAAGACCATCGTCCCTGCCACCGCAGGCTTCAAGGTGGCCATGCGCCTCGTGCCCGACCAGGATCCTGCCTCGAGCGCGCGAGCCTTCCGATCCTGGGTGGAGCGCGCCGTCCCCGCCGGCGTGGAGGTGGTGATCACCCCCGAAGGTGCGGTGGCTCCAGCGCTGACGCCTGTGGAGCACCCGTCGCTCGGCGCGCTGTGCCGGGCGATCGAGAAGGTCTGGGGGAGGCCGCCACTTTTTACTAGGGAAGGCGGCAGCGGTCCCGAGGAGTCGCTCGGGCGGATCCTCGCCGCGCCGGTGCTGTTCCTCGGGGTTGGTCTGCCAGGAGACCGCATCCACGCCCCCAACGAGCGAATGGTGATGGACCAGTTCTGGAAGGGCCTCCTCGCCGCAGCCGAGCTGCTGGTCGAGCTCGGGTCCGCCGCGGCGGCGACCCGCTGATGGCGCGCTCCCGGGCGCCCGGGCCGTTCGACTCGACCCCCCGCGACGCGCACGAGTGGGTCAGCTTCGAGGACCTCGAGGAGCGTCGCACCTGGGTCTTCGACGCCACCTTCCTTCTCTCGCGATGGTCCTGCATCTTCGGCTCCGGGTGCCAGGGGGTCCTCACCGGCCCCGCAGCGGAGCTCGAGCAGGGCTGCTGCTCCTACGGGGCGCACTTCACCGACGACGCCGACGTGGAGCGGGTGAAGGCGGCCTCGGCCGACCTGACCGCCGAGCAGTGGCAGTTCCGCCCCAAAGGACGCCGTGGGGTCGTGCGCACCGCTTCCGACGGCGCCACGGTCACCCGCCTGGTCGACGGCGCGTGCATCTTCCTCAACCGCCCGGGCTTTCCCGGCGGCGCGGGCTGCGCCCTGCACCGCGCCGCCCTCGAACGCGGCGTCGAGCCCCTCGAGGTCAAACCGGACGTCTGCTGGCAGCTGCCTCTTCGCCGGGAGGACTCCACCACCGCCGATGGTTCGGTCACCTCGACGGTCATCCAGTGGGACCGCCGTCACTGGGGTGACGGAGGCCAGGAGTTCCACTGGTGGTGCACCGAGGCGCCCGAGGCCTTCACCGGCGCTGAGCCCGTCTATCGGGCGTTGAAAGCCGAGCTCACCGCCATGATCGGCGCCGAGGTCTACCAGCGCCTGGTCGACTATCTGGCGGCTCGTGAGTCCTCGGGGGTGCCGCTGCCGCACCCAGCCGTTCGCAGGCGAGCGAAGCCCCGCGGCTAGCACTCCCCGCGATTAGCTCTGGGCCCGCGATTAGCTCTGGGCCGGGCGAGCCTCCGGCTCGGCTTGCTCTTCTTCCTCGTCCTCCATGGCGAGACACCATCCCGCGTGGTCGGACCCGGGTTGTGCCCCGCACTCCGCGCACGGCTCGACCTCGATCTCCGTCAACCGCTTGAGTGCCCGCGCCTCCTCGAAGCGCCGATGCCGTCCCTTTTTCACTTGTCACTCCCGTTACTGGAGATGATCGCGGCCCTGCCGTGACCAGCAAGTCTATCGCCGTCTGTACGGCCTGCGCCGCTGCGTCAGATGTCGCGCAGCGCCCCGATTCTCTCGGGCAGCGGCACATGGTTCGAAGATGCCTCCGCCCCCGTGCGCGGGTCGGCCAGCCACAGCAGGTCGTGGCCCCGCCTCACGGCGCCCACCGCCGTGCCCAGCTCCTCCATTCGACTGAGCGCGGCCACAAGGCCAGGGGGGTAGCGGGTCAGGCCGACCGCGGCCTGGTCGTTGTCGAGATCGCTGCGCATCGGGAGCGCCCAACGCGCCCCCACGCCGAACATCGCGGCGGCGCACACCGTCGCCGGCACCACGTCGAGGCGGCGGATCCGCACCAGCGCCTCGGCGAGGACCGCTTCGAGCTCCACTCGGGCCAATCCCGCGAGCAGCCCGCTGGTGACCACCACGACCGCGTCGCGCGCCGTGGCCGCCGCGACCATCGCGTTGAGGCCCCCCGCGTCGAGCACCCGTAGCTCGGGCACGCCC
>JBPCRR010000098.1:0-7471 GCA_050996645.1 Acidimicrobiales bacterium
CCCATCTCGGCGATCTCGCCGGCGACGAAGATCAGCCGGCGCAACAGCGCGTGCTCCTTGACGATCTGGGCGTAACGGCCGGCGTTGGCGGTAGCAGGGGTGTCCGCCTGCAGCGAGATGAGCGCCGCCATGCCCCCCACCGCTTCGAGCAGCCCGGCCCTGCTGAGCTCGTCGGCGACGGTCACCGGGTCGGCGGGCTCGCCCTGGCTGTAAAGGCCGCATACTGCATCGAACACGTGGCCGTGTGCGGGCTTGTAGAAGTCGTCCGCACCGCAGGTCTCCACCGCGGCCGCGATCGCGTCGCGCGACAAGAGCATGGCGCCGAGCAGCGACTGCTCGGCTTGGAGGTTGTGGGGCGGGACCCGGCCCGCGGGGGCGGCTCGACTGCGCCTTCGCGCGTCTTCGAGGGACTGGACCATTGAGCCACTACCTTCGCTGTTCGTCCTGGGGAATCGCTAGAGGGTCAACCTGGGGATCTCGTGGGGATCTCGTGGGGACAAGCGGCGCCAGGCTGGGGATCCAACCGGTGAACCCCAACTCCGAGCACTCCCCCCGAGCCTTCGAACGCACGTTCCCACGTTACCCCGGCCCTGGGACTGCCAGGTCGCTCTCGGGCGACTGTTCGTGGCGGGCGGCGCGCTAGCGGTGGGGGTGGGCCAGCCCCGGCAGACCGTCGAGGCTCTTGGCGTTCTTTTCCGCCCAGTACGCGGCGATCCCCTCTGGGCCCTTTCGTTCGGCCCAGTCACCCATCGCCGAGCGGTGCGCCTCGAAGGTCATCAACGGCACGCCGTAGCCGCACGAGTCCGACACCCGCTTGACGGTTGTGACTATGACCGAGCGCACCCCGACCGCGGCGCCCCCCTCGAACCGGGCTGCGGCGGGACCGAATTCCGGCGAGCCCGTGGTCAGAGCAACCGCCGTTCCGTGCAGACGAACAATCCGCGGCGGCCCGCTGAAGACGCAGAACATGAGCGTTATCCGCCCGTTGTCGCGCACGTGGGCGACCGTCTCGACACCGCTTCCGGTCTGGTCCAGGTAAGCCACCCGGGTCCGGTCGATCACCTTGAGCTCGCCGCGGTTGCCCTTCGGGGAGCAGTTGACCAACCCGTCGGGATCGAGCGGTGCTGTCGCCACGAAGAACACCGGCTGTGACTCCAAGAACGCCGCCAAGCGCTCGTCGATGCCGTCATGGACCCTTCCCATCCGAGAAGTATGCCCGGTTTGACTGCCGTTTCCCGCCGCGTCACGAGACGTGGCTTGGGCCCGACGCGGCCGGGGTGAAGGGTGCTACGTTCTCGGGGCTGCCCGGTTCTACTGCTGGGCGGGAGAGCGGCTCCTTCCCGGGGGCACAGGGCGAGCCCACTGCTTTTGGGGCCAGCATGGGCCTCGGCCGTGTTCTCCACAACGTGTGGATCATCTTGGGGACAAGGCTGCTCGGAGAGGTGGGTGATGCTGTGACCGATGCAGGACAGCTGTGGATAACCTGCTCGGAGCAGCTTCGCGGTCTCGTGTCCGAAGCCACGTGGAAGACGTGGCTGGTGGACCTCGAGCCGATCCGTCTCGACGGCTCCTCGCTGGTCTTGTCGGCGCCGAGCTCGCTCGTGCGAGACCGTCTCGAGGACCGCTATCTGGGAATGATCGAAGGTGCCGTCAGCGACGCCGCGGGACGACCGATGACGATCAGCATCCTCACTCGACCAAGCGGGGCCGCCACCGCGCCCGAGGCGGACCCCGGCGCCAATCACACCGGGAACGGCAATCTCTCCGGCAACTCTGGCCGTCCGGGGGGCGCGGCGGACGATGAGGAAGAGGACGAGGAGGCCGACGACCTCGACGTCCTGCCGGCCGCGCGCCAGCTGCCCCCCGGCGCCGCCAAGCCGCCCGCGCCGGCCCTGAACCCGCGCTACACCTTCGAGGCGTTCGTCATCGGGGCGTCGAACCGCTTCGCTCACGCTGCGGCACAGAGGGTGGCGGAGACGCCTGCGAGCAGCTACAACCCGCTTTTCATCCACGGCGATTCGGGGCTCGGCAAGACCCATCTCCTTCACGCCATCGGCCACTACATCGTCGACAACTTTCCGGCGCTGCACGTGCGCTACGTGTCGACCGAGACGTTCATGAACGACTTCGTCGACGCGATCCGCAACAACAGCCAGAGCACCTTCAAGCGCCGTTACCGCGACTGCGACGTGCTCCTCGTGGACGACATCCAGTTCATGGAAGGGAAAGAGGGCCTCCAGGAGGAGTTCTTTCACACCTTCAACTCTCTCTACGAGGGAGCGAGGCAGATCGTGCTGTCCTCCGACAGGCATCCGCGTTCGATCGCCACGCTCGAAGACCGGCTCCGCAGCCGTTTCGAGTGGGGGCTGACGACTGACGTGCAGCCCCCCGAGCTTGAAACCCGACTGGCCATCCTGCGCAAGAAGGCGGAGGGCGAGCGGGCGCACATCCCCGGTGAGGTGCTCGAGCTGATCGCCACCCATGTACGCGACAACATCCGCGAGCTCGAGGGCGCGCTGGTGCGCGTCTCGGCATTCGCCAGCCTCAACCAGGAACCGCTCACCCGAGCCGTGGCCGAACAGGTCCTCTCCGACATCCTCGACGCCGGCCGGCCTCGCCAGATCACCCCCCAGGTGATCCTCCACGCGACGTCGGACATGTTCGAGTTCAACATCGAGGACCTTTGCGGGCCGAGTAGGCGCCGGCCGTTGGTAAACGCGCGCCAGATCAGCATGTACGTCTTCCGGGAGCTGACCGACTTCAGCTATCCGGCCATCGCCAGGGAGTTCGGCGGTCGAGACCACACCACGGTCATCCACGCCGTTGAGAAGGTGTCGCGCCTGATGAAAGAGAGGCGGGAGACCTACGACCAGGTGACCGAGCTCATCCACCGGATAAAAGGCGCCGGATGAGCCCGGAGGGGGTGGACCAAGGCGGGGAGCACGTGTGTCGGGGCGTTGTAGTTACGGGGGATCCGGACACCATCGCCCACAGGGGTCGGCGTGCGACGTCCTTGGGCTGTGCGATCCTGGGGACGATGCGCGAACAACCTCGATCCCTCCGGCCTGCCGGTTTGGCTACTTCTCCACAATCCACAACCCCTATTACCCCTACTACCAAAAGATCTCTATCTAATACAGAAGAAGCAGCAGGGAAGGCACAGCAGTGAAGCTTCGATGCGAACGAGACGTGTTGGTGGAAGCCCTTGGCAACGCCGGCCGGGCTGTGGCTGCGCGCAGCGGCGCCCAACCGGTCCTGTCCGGCGTTCGCCTGGAGGTCAGCGGCGACCAGCTGCGGGTGACGGGCACGGACCTCGACCTGACCATTTCGGTCGAGGTGACCGTGGCCGGTTCCGCGGACGGGTTGGTGGTTGCCCCCGGCCGTCTCCTGACCGACATCGTTCGAGCCGTCGAGCCGGGGGCAGTGGTGCTCGAGTCCGACGACGAGCAGCTGCGTATCAACGCGGGTCGCTCCCAGTTCAGCGTCCGTACCCACGCCGCCGCGGACTTCCCGCGCCTGCCTGTGGCGAGCGGTGACAGCGTCACCCTGCCAACGGAGGGCCTCGTCGAGGCCTTGCGCCAGGTGGTCAGGGCCGCTTCGGGGGAGGACTCCCGGCCCATCCTCACCGGGGTGCTCATGGCCGCCGAGGGCGGGGGTCTTCGCCTGGTCGCGACTGACTCGTACCGCCTGGCGGTGCGGGACTTGCCCGGGGTCGGGGTGCTGAGCGAGGGCCAAAAGGTCCTCGTGCCCTCCAGGGCGCTCGGGGAGCTGCAGAGGCTGCTTGGCTCGGGCACCCCCGAGGTCACATTGCGCCTCGGCCAACACGACGCCACGTTTTCAACTGGAGCGGTGACCCTCACCACGAGGCTGATCGAGGGCGAGTTCCCGAACTACCGCCAGCTCATCCCCGAGAACTACCCGAACCGCCTGCTCGTCGCCAGGGAGGCGCTCCTCGACGCGGTGCGTAGGGTGAAGCTGTTGGCCCGGGACGCTACGACGCCTGTGCGCATCGCCCTCCGAGGCGACGGGGTCGAGCTCACAGTCATCACGACGGACTGGGGGACGGCGACCGAGGACGTGGATGCCAAGTACGAGGGCGCCGAGATGACCGTCGCCTTCAACCCCACCTACCTCATCGACGGCGTGGAGGCGATCGTCGGCGACGAGGTGGTCCTCGACACCCTCGACGCGCTGAAGCCGGCGACCCTGCGGCCCACTGACAACGCCGACTACCTGTACCTGCTGATGCCGGTGCGGGTGTCCTGAACGACCCCCAGCCGCGGCGCGGGGCGTTCACGGACCGCCCGTGCATCTAGAGCACCTGTGGCTCGCGGACTTCCGCAACTACGCCGCGGCGGAGCTCGAGCCCGCCCGGGAGGGCCTCACGGTGGTCACGGGGGACAACGGGCAAGGCAAGACCAGCCTCCTGGAAGCGATCGGCTACCTCGCCACCCTCCGGTCCTTCAGGGGCGCGCCGCCAGAGGCGCTGATCCGGGTGGGCGCAGAGAGGGCCGTGGTGCGGGCAACGGGACGCCGGGAGGCCCGCGAGCTGCTCGTCGAAGCCGAGTTGCAGGCCAAGGGCCGCGGACGCGTGCAGTTGAACCGCCAACCGCTTCGAAGGGGGCGGGACCTGCTCGGCGCGTTGCGTGCAACTGTGTTCACCCCCGACGACCTGAGCCTCGTCAAGGGTGGCCCACAGCACCGGCGCGAGTACCTCGACGAGATGCTGGTCTCGCTCCACCCGCGCCACGACGCCACGCAGACCGAGTTGGAGCGTGTACTCAAGCAACGAAACGCCTTGCTGAGATCAGCCACTGGCGTCGGCCGTCCAGATCCCAACCTCGAGCCGACCCTCGACGTCTGGGACGCCAAGATGGCCGACGCGGGAGAACGGTTGGTGGCGGCCAGGGAAGGCCTGACGAGGGCGCTGCTCCCGCTCGTCGCAGGGGCTTACGCCGAACTGGCGGTCGCGGGCGGGCGGGGTGGCCAGCTTCCCGGCGCCGGCATCGGCCTCGAGTACCAACGAAGCTGGACGGGACCGCTCGTCGAAGCCCTGACGGCTGCCAGGCGCGACGATCTTCGCCGCGGGGTGACCACGGTCGGGCCGCAGCGGGACGAGGTTGCGATGACGATCGCCGCGATGCCGGCGCGCAGCCACGGATCACAAGGCGAGCAAAGGACCCTGGCATTGGCGCTGCGCCTGGCGGGCCACCACCTCGTGACCGACCGGGTCGGGACGGCGCCGGTTCTGCTCCTCGACGACGTGTTCAGCGAGCTCGACGCCGCGAGGGCATCTGGGTTGCTCGCTGCGCTGCCGTCGGGCCAGGCCGTACTCACCACCGCCGGCGACATACCCGCCGGCGCCGATCCGGCCCTGGTGCTCCGGGTCCGCGATGGCAGGATCGGGCCGTGAGAGGACCAACGCCATGAGAGGACCAACGCCGTGAGCCCGTGGCGTCCGCTGCCCGAAGACCGCGCCGCCCGCGACCCCCGTCCGGTCGCCGAGTCCCTGGACAGGGTGGCTGACAGCATCGGCGCGCCGAAGGCGGCCGTGCTGGCGACGATCTTCTCCCGGTGGGAAGCCCTCGTGGGTGCCCAGATCGCCTCCCATGCCACACCCCTGTCGCTTCGCAGCGGGGTCCTGGTGGTGGCCGTGGACCAGCCCGCGTGGGCCACCCAGCTGCGCTACCTGGCGCCGGAGCTGCTCGGGCGGATCCGTGAGATCGCGGGCGAGGACGAGGTATCCGAGGTCAGCGTGCGGGTCCGCCCGGAGGCGGGTGGCCGCCGGGGTGGCTGAGGCCGCCGCAGGGGCTTCGGTTGGCGCCGGCGGACACACCCCCTCTGGTAGAATGCGAGCATCGCGTTTTTGGCGGTTGACCAGCACTTTGGGCCTCGCAGAGCACCGGATGGCCGAGGTGCGCAACAGCCCCGAAGTCACCGCCACGGACCGCCCCCCGTCGGTGTGAAAGGCCGCGTCCATGGTCGTACAAACGAGCGCTGAGGAACAGGGAAGCGCCCGCGGCCGCACCCCGTCGGGGTCGGCGGCCCCTGGCTCGCCGGCTGCAGCCGCCAACGGCGAGGGCACCTATAGCGCCAGGGACATGTCGGTCCTCGAAGGCCTCGACCCGGTACGCAAACGCCCCGGCATGTACATCGGCTCCACCGGGTTGTCGGGGCTTCACCACTTGGTGTGGGAGGTGGTGGACAACTCAGTCGATGAGGCCATGGCCGGCTGCTGCGACCGCATAGAGGTGACGCTGCTGGCCGGCGGAGGGTGCAGGGTGGTGGACAACGGCCGGGGCATACCGACCGACGTCAACCCGCAACAGAAGCTGACCGGTGTCGAGATCGCCCTGACCAAGCTGCACGGCGGAGGCAAGTTCGGAGGGCGGGGCTACAAGGTCTCCGGCGGTCTCCACGGTGTGGGCGTCTCGGTGGTCAACGCCCTCTCCGAGAGGCTCGTCGTCGAGGTCGACCGCGACGGCCAGCACTACCGCATGGAGTTCGGCGACGGCGGCAAGCCGAGGGGTCGGCTCGAGAACATCGGTCCCTCGCGGCCGGGCGGCCGAGGAACTTCCGTGGTCTTTTGGCCCGACGGGCGGATCTTCGAGGAGACCGAGTTCCGCGCCCAGACCATCATCGAGCGCCTGCAGATCTACGCGTTCCTCAACGCGGGCCTCGAGATCCGCTTCACCGACGAGCGGGAGCGGGAGGGCGAAGGCGCCGGCGAGACGACCATCTACAAGTACCCAGGCGGGATCATCGACTTCGTCCGCCACCTGAACGCGTCCAAGGAGCCGCTGTTCAAGAAGGTCGCCTACTACCGGGTGGCCGAGGACGACAGCGAGGTCGAGGTCGCAATCCAGTGGAACGCCGGCTACTACGAGGGTCTCTACGGTTACGCGAACGGGATATCGACCGTGGAGGGCGGCACCCACGTGGAGGGCTTCCGCAAGGCGCTGACCACCGTCGTCAACAAGTACGCGCGGTCCTCCGGGCACCTGAAGGACAAGGACGAGAACCTGCTCGGCGAGGACATCCGCGAAGGCCTCACCGCCATCGTCGCGGTCAAGCTGCGCGACCCGCAGTTCGAGGGCCAGACCAAGGCCAAGCTCGGCAACGTGCCCATGCGCTCGGTGGTGGAGCGGGCAACCAACGAGAAGCTGGCCGAATGGCTGGAGGAACATCCGACCGAAGCCCGCCAAGTAGTGGCCAAGTCGTTCACCGCCGCCCGGGCCCGCATGGCCGCGCGCCAGGCGCGCGACGCGACCCGGCGAAAGTCGGCCCTCGAAGGCGCCGGCCTCCCGGGCAAGCTCACCGACTGCCGCACGAAGAACTCCGACGAGGCGGAGCTGTTCATAGTCGAAGGCGATTCCGCCGGCGGGCCCGCTGTACGCGCCTGCAACCCGGAGAACCAGGCGATCCTGCCCATCAGGGGCAAGATCCTCAACGTCGAGCGGGCCCGCATCGA
>JBPCRR010000140.1:0-4060 GCA_050996645.1 Acidimicrobiales bacterium
CTCGAGCCTATGTGCTCAACAACCCCGCGGGCCACCGCTATGAGATCTGCGCCGACGGGCAGTTGGCCGGCCACCTCGAGTACCGCCACGTCGGCGACCACTTGACGATGACCCACACCGAGATCCTGCCGGCGTTCGAGGGTCTTGGGCTCGCCTCCCGCCTGGCGCGCGGCGCGCTCGACGACGCCAAGGCGCACGGCTTGAAGGTCAACCCCCAGTGCGACTTCGTCGCCGGCTACATCCGCAAGCACCCCGACTACGTCGACCTGGTCGACCACGCCCACCGAGGTCTGTTCGACGACGGGGATACCAGCTAGCGGCCGGCAGGTCGGGCAGGCTGGGGAGATGAGCGAAGCAGAGCAACCGAGCTATCCCGGTCCTGTGCTGCGCATCGCCGCCTCCTACGGGTGGCGGCTACTCGTGGTGGGGACAGTTGGCTACTTCGCATTCCGGCTCATCTCCCACCTGATGACGTTGGTCATCCCGTTCTCGGTGGCGTTGCTGGTCACCGCACTGCTGCGCCCCGTCTTGGTATTCCTGCGCCGACGGGGGGTGCCCCGCGTCGCCGCAACTCTCCTCTCGGTGCTCGGAGCCCTGCTGCTGATCGGCGGCGTGGTCAGCCTCGTGGTCGTGCGAGCCACCGACGAGTTCCCACAGGTTGGCGATCAGATCAACCGGCTCGTTCCGCACCTGAAGAACTGGCTCATCACCGGGCCGCTACACGTCAACTCGACGACGGTCAACCACCTCTCCGACACCCTGACCCACCTCGTGCAGACCCACAGCTCGGCGATCGCGTCCACGGCGGTGTCGACCGGCAAGACGGTGCTCGACATCCTCACCGAGCTGGTGCTCGCGATCTTCATAGTGGTCTTTCTGCTCTACTACGGCGAGGGGGTGTGGAACTTCCTGATCCGCGGGTTCCCCTCCGCCGTTCGCGCCAAGGTGGACGGGGCAGGCCGCGCCGCATGGAACACGTTGTCGCACTACGTGCGCGGGACCCTGGTCGTCGCGGCCTTCCACGGCACAGTCATCGCCATCACACTCGCCGTCCTCGGCGTCCCGCTGGTGGCGCCGCTCGCGGTGTTGGTGTCCCTCGGCAGCTTCGTGCCCCTGGTCGGCGCCGTCGTCACCGGGCTGCTCGCCGTCGGTGTCGCGGGCGTGACCCAGGGCTTCGTCAGCGCGCTCGTGGTGGTCATAGTCCTCCTGGTCGACAACCAGGTTGAGGCGCACGTGCTCCAACCTCTCGTCGTGGGGCGTTACGTGAAGATCCACCCCCTCGCGGTGGTGGTGTCGTTGGTGGTCGGCGCCATCTTCCTCAACATCTTCGGCGCGATCATCGCCGTTCCGGTGGTTGCCTGCGTCAACAGCGCGGTGAGGGCCCTGCTCGCCTCGCGGGACCTCGACCAACCGATGGACCCGGCCAAAACCGACAGCGACCCCTCCGAGCCGGCAGCGTCCGAGGAGCGCGCCCTCCACGCCGGCGAGGCGCCCGCCGGCTGAGCTGCCGCGCCAAAAATTGCCCTTGACACACGGCCTCTTTGGGCGTTGAATCAACCCAGAGCGCTCGCCAGAGCGTTGGACCGAGAGAGCTTGGGAAAGGAGGGCACCGTGGGAACGTGGAGCTCGTCCGAGGAGGACGATCCGCCCGGCTGAACAGCGTCCGGGTCAGCCGCCGCAGAGCGGCAGCCTGGACCTCCGACCCGTCACGCCAACCGACCCTTCATTGAAACCGGCCCTATGCCGAGTGGAACGTCGCCAGGGACCCCTCTGGTGAACCACCCGCCCGAGCGAGGCGGTTCCCAAAACACGAAGAGGTTCGCGACAGCAGGGCGGTTCCGGCCGGCGCAGGATTGCGAAAGCGAGCCTGCGCCGGTCGCGCGCCAGCGCAGCGGACCCCGCTGACGGGCCTGAGATGCCACGATGTGTGCGTGGCCGACCGAGACCCAAGCGGGGGGCGCAACTGGGTCTGGCTCGTGATCCTCGTCGCCACTCCCCTCCTCGCCACTGGCGTGGTGCTCGCAACCGCATTCGTCCGCTCGTCGCCTACCCGGGTCGTGCAGGTGACGGCTCCGGCGGGCTACAAGGCCGTCAGCGATCCCTTCTTCGGCTTCGCGGTGCCTGCAAACTGGCGCCTCGACTCGGTCTATAGCGACAACGCCGGCGACTCGTTCTACGGCAGCGACGGCGCGTGGGTCGGCGGGAGCCTGGCGAGCCGTACCAGCCAGCCTCTTCCCGGAGAGAGCCCTTCGAAGGCCGCGCAAGCCTTTGGAGCGCCGGTCCAACTCCCCTATTCCCAGGGCGCCGCCACGGCGGTGTCGGTACCCGGCGCCGCCGCCGCCTACCGCTACGACCTGGGCCGCCCAGGAGGCTTGCGGGCCGTGGCCATCGACGTGTGGTCCAATCCTGCGGGCGTGGAGCTCTGGCTGATCGTCCACGCTCCTGCTGACGTCACCGCCGAGGTGCTGTCGAGTGTTCGGGCTGTCATTCCCCCGGCCTCCCCGTAGCTGCAGGGTTTAGCCAGCCCGGGTGAACCCTCGTATCCCGTCGGCCACCAGCTGCACGGCTATGGCTGACAGCAGCAGACCGAAGACCCGTGTGAGCACGTGGATGCCGCCCACGCGAAGCACCCGCACGATCAGAAGCGAACCGCGCAATGCCAGCCACAACACGACCAGCGTGGCCACCAGCGCCACTCCTATCGCCGAGGCGTCGCGGACCCCGTGCGCCTGACGGGCGAACACGATCGTGGCGGCGATCGCACCGGGGCCGGCGATCAGTGGGGTGCCGAGCGGCACCAGCGCGACGCTCACCTCGTCGATCGAAGTCGGCTTCTCACCACGGTCGGTGAGCAGCTCGAGAGCCACGAGCAGCAGCAACAGGCCGCCGGAAGCCTGAAGCGCCGGCACCGTGATCCCTAGGTAGGAAAGGATCTGCTGGCCGAAGGCCGCGAACACTGCGATCACCGCGCCTGCAACGCTCACCGCCTGCCAAGCGAGGCGCCGCTGGGTGGCCCGAGTGGCTTGACCGGCCAAGCTCAAGAAGATCGGTACGTTTCCCAGCGGGTCCATGATCACGACCAGCGTGACGAAGACCTGCACCGCGAACCTTGCGTGAAAGTACTTCACGGCGCCCGCAGCGTCACGCGCCAACCATAGCCCTCCCCCGCCGTTCAGGCCCCGAGCGCGAGCGGGCGGGTCGCGGCGAGCAGGTCGCTCCACGCGATGCCCTCGATCCGGACGCGCGCGCCAGTGTTGGGGGCGTCCACCATCGAACCCGCACCCACGTAGATGCCGACGTGGTGAACGGTCGGCGCGGACGACCCGAAAAAGACCAGGTCGCCCGGCTCGAGGGAGGACAGGGGGACAGCCGCGGCCGACGTCTCCGCCAGCTGTGCCGCCGCGTTGTGCTCCATGTCGAGGCCCACCTGGTGGTACGCCGCCTGCACCAGCCCGCTGCAGTCCCAATAAGCCGGGCCAGAGCCGCCCCATTGGTAGGGCTCGCCGATCTGAGCCTCGGCGAAGGTCACCACGGTGTCAGCAGCGCCGGCCCGAGGCCCGCCGGCAGCCCCGGTCGGCGACGCTCCCTCGGCGCCCGCGGCGACTTGGTAGGCCGCAGCGCGGGCGAGAACCTGCTCGACGTAGCCGGCGTCGTGGTTGTACTGGAACACCGCATCCGACACATCGCCCGACGCGGCACCGTCGGCGGCCAACAGACGCGCCGTTGCGGCGACCGCGTCCGCGGGGTCCCAGGGGTCGGCGACCCCGTCGCCGTCTCCGTCTGTCGCGTACCCCTCGGACACCGACGCGGTGGGTGGTCCGGGTGGGATCAGCTGGTGGGCCGACAGCCCGCGCCGCCAGGAGCCAGGCATCCACTGGCCTGGCCCTTGAGCCCCTGCGGGGTTCTCGCTGCCGCGAGGGTTGCAACCGGCCAACGCGCTGGCGCCGAAGTCGCACTCCAGGCTGTAGATGCCGCCAAGCACGGCCCAGGGCACGCCGAAGCGGGCGCCGGAAGCCACGAACAGCGCCAGGTAGCGGCCGGGAATCCCGGTCACCGAGGT